>NZ_KV824021.1:0-15441 GCF_001815995.1 Dietzia sp. HMSC21D01
GTCCGGCGCGAGCCGGACGTCCGGCCGCGGCCCGACGCCGAGCTCGGCGCGTGGCTCGTGCTGGTCGCCGCCGGGACCGTGGTGCCGTGGGTCGTCACCGAGAGGTGGCTCCCGCTGACGGCGGTGCCCGGCCTCGATCCCGTGACGCTGTGGGACGCCACCTGGCCCGTACTCCTCGGCCTGGCGATCGCCGCGCTGGCGGTGCTGCTCGCCCACCGTGCTCTCCTGCCCGGGTGGGCGCGCCGCGCGGACGGCCGGGCCGTCCCTCCCGGCGACATCGTCGTGCCGGAGGAACGCCTCGCCCGCGCTGTCGGCTCCGTGTCCCGCTCGGCGGTCGCCTCCGTTCGCGACCTGCGGGCCCGGGCGGACAGAGACCTCGCGCGTGTCATCCCGTCGGCCGCGGCGAGCCGCGCCTTCGACACCCTCGAGTCCGGCCTGACGTCCCGGGCGGGCAGCGGTGCCGTGGTGGTGCTGTTCGGTCTCGTGTTGGTCCTGGCCGGGGTGGTGTCATGACCCGTCTCGCGTCCACGATCGGCCGTTTCCTCGGGCTCCTCCTGCTGTGGTGGATCCTAGCCGGCGGGGATCCCGCTTACTGGTACTACGGCCTGGCCGCGGCTGCCGTGGCCACCGCCCTGAGCCTGCGTGTCCTGCCCCCGGGCCGGCGCGACAGTGCGCATCGGGCGCGGCCGTGGGAGATCCCGGGGCTGATCGTGTGGTTCGTCTGGTCGGCGATCCGCGGTGGTATCGACGTCGCGCACCGCGCGTTCTCGCCCACGCTGCCCATCGCACCGCATGTCATCCGCGTCCCGATCGGGGTTCGCCACCCGGGGGGCCGGCGTCTGGCCCTGTGGCTGGTCAACCTCATGCCGGGTTCGCTGGTCGTGGACGAGAAAGACGAGTGGGCGGACCTGCACGTCCTGTCCGCCGACCTCGACACCGAGGGGTCGTGGCGGGAGCTCACCAGGCGGATCTCCCGGATCGTCGGCGGCTGACCCGCACTCCGTCCGCTCGCGCCGCACACCCGGTAGAGCGACGGGCTGCCACCGACGCTCTACATCACGCCGCCGAATCCCGACGAGGGCATGCGCCCGCCGCTGCACGGTGGGCACCAGAGCGAGGTGCTGTTCTACCGCGACCTCGCGGGTCTGCACGGGACGCGCTGGCGGTGGCCAGGTCCGGCTGACACCGGGCGCCGCCGGGGTGTGAGCCCACCTCGTCGTCGTCCCCGGCCGAAATGACGAAATCCGCTACCCCGCCGCGGGATCCGCTACCCGTGTGAGGGGCGCGGATCCGTAGGCGGAGTAGCGGATCTCGTGGGCGGGAGGGTCAGGCCGAGCCGATCAGACCGACTGGGCCTGCCACATCCAGTGCAACTGCTCGAGCCGGGCGCTGATGCCGATGAGCAGGTCCTCGGTCACCGGGTCGTCGCCGACCTTGCCGATGTTGGACCGCAGGCGCTTGATGGCCGCCTCGAGGGCCTCGGTCATGACCAGCACGACCTTGTCGTCCGAGGTGAACTCGGCCGAGACCTCGTCCAGCGCGCTGTTGGCCGCGACCGTCGCGGAGCGGCCGTCCGGGCTGACGCCGACGGCGGTGGCCCGCTCGGCGACCTCGTCGACGAAGGCGCGGGCGTCCGTCACGACCTCGTCGAGCGCGAGGTGGATGCTCCGGAAGCGCGGGCCGACGACGGACCAGTGCGCCTGCTTGGCGACGAGCGACAGGTCGATCAGGTCGACCAGCGACTCCTGCAGGGCGTTCGTCACCGCCTCCTGAGCCTCGGCGGGGACGAACGAGGTGAACAGACCATTCGAATCAGCAGCCATCATGGCTCCCTTCTGACCCGGTTTCTCCGGGTCGTGGAAGTGAATCGGATCGTGCACTGGACGTTCCCAGTATGCCCGTTCTGTTGACTGCCGTCAGTCCTGCAGCCGGTGGTTGCCGCGCGGGCCGGCCTCGACGCCGGCCTTGACGGCCTGGCACAGGCCCTCGTCGACAGCGGCCCAGTAGGCGTAGACGCGCTCGAGCAGCTCGGTCTCGTCCGGGTGGATCGCGGACACGTGGCCGGCGATGTTGGCCGCCAGGCGCTCGCGCTCCTCGTCGTTCATCACCTCGCGGTACAGGATCGTCGCCTGGACCTGGTCCGTGTCATCGGCATGGGGGGTGAGGTCACCGCGGAAGATCTCGGTGCCCTCGGCGTCCCAGGCGCCGAGGTCGTAGGCCTTGGCCGGATCGGCCGCCGGCCCGCCGAGCGAGTTGGGGTGGTACTCGGCCTGCGCGGGGTGCGGGAACTCGAACTGCATGGCGCCCTCCTTGGAGTAGGAGTTCACCTCCGAGAGCGGCCGGTTGACCGGGACCTGCTGGTAGTTGGCACCGATGCGGTAGCGCTGGATGTCCGGGTAGGCGAAGACGCGACCGAGCAGCATCTTGTCGGGCGAGAAGCCGATGCCCTTGACGATGTTGGTCGGCGCGAACGCGGCCTGCTCGATCTGCGCGTGGTGGTTCTGCGGGTTGCGGTTCAGCGTCATGGTGCCGACCTTGCGCAGCGGGTAGTCGCGCTGCGACCACGTCTTGGTCAGGTCGAACGGGTTGTACCGGTAGGTGGCCGCGTCGGCGACCGGCATGACCTGGACGTGCAGGTCCCAGGACGGGTAGTCACCGTTCTTGATGGCCTCGTAGAGGTCCTCACGGTGGTAGTCGGCGTTCTCGCCGGCCAACTTGTCGGCCTCGGCCTGGGTGAGGTTCTTGATGCCCTGGTTGGTCTTGAAGTGGAACTTGACCCAGTGGCGCACGCCCTCGGCGTTGATGAACTGGTAGGTGTGCGAGCCGAAGCCGTCCATGTGACGCCAGGTGGCGGGGATGCCGCGGTCGCCCATGAGCCAGGTGACCTGGTGCGTGGACTCGGGGCTCAGGGTCCAGAAGTCCCACTGCATGGCGTGGTTGCGCAGGCCCGAGGCGTTCTTCCGGCGCTGCGAGTGGATGAAGTCCGGGAACTTGATGGCGTCGCGGATGAAGAAGATCGGGGTGTTGTTGCCGACGAGGTCGTAGTTGCCCTCCTCGGTGTAGAACTTCAGGGCGAAGCCACGCGGGTCGCGCCAGGTGTCCGGGCTGCCCTTCTCACCGGCGACGGTGGAGAAGCGGGCCAGCATCGGCGTCTTGACGCCCTTCTGGAACAGGCCGGCGCAGGTGATGTCCGAGACGTCCTCGGTGGTCTCGAAGACGCCGAACGCGCCCGAGCCCTTGGCGTGGGGCAGACGCTCCGGGATGTTCTCGCGGTTGAAGTGGGCGAGCTTCTCGATGAGGTAGAAGTCGTGCAGCGCCTGCGGGCCGCTCTTGCCGACCTGGGCGCTGAACTCGTCGCTGGGGACGGGCTGGCCGCTGTCGGTGGTGGTGTGCGAGCCGGGCTGGAAGTCGCGAACGCCGCGGTCGGCGGGGTGAACGGTCACGTCGTGATGCTCCTCGGATGAGTGGTGTGGAGTGGATGTGATCTGGGTCTCAGTCTTAGACGAGCGCGGACTGCTTCGCCCGACATTCGGGACACGTGCCCCAGTAGTTGACCTCTGCTTCGTCGATCCGGAAGCCGTGGTCACTGTCGGCGGAGAGGCAGGGTGCGTGCCCGACCGCGCATTCGACGTCCTCGATGCGCCCGCAGTGCCGGCACACGAGGTGGTGGTGGTTGTCCCCTGTGCGTCGCTCGTACCGCGCCGGCGAGCCGGCGGGTTCGATACGGCGCATGAGACCGACCTCGGTGCACACCCGCAGCGCGTCGTAGACGGTCTGCGTGGACACCGCGCCCAGTCGTTCCCGGACGAGGGAGGCGACGTCCTCCGCCGCGATATGGGGACGACCGGCGACGACGTCGAGGACCGCAAGACGCGGCGAGGTGACCCTCAATCCGGCTTGTCGGAGCAGTGCTCCCTGTTCCTCTGCTGTCGTCATGGCACTCACCATAGCCCACTTTCTGGAACTAGTCCAGAAACAGAACTCCTCCCTTAAGTGAGGTCCTCTTATCGAACGACCGATGGGGGCCGGGCGGCCCCGGGCCGGGCGGCCAGACGAGTGGGCCGGAGCCGGGTGGCGGACGACTAGGCTGACGGGTGACCCGAGAACGCGCAGGAGGACGCCATGACGGAGACCGCCACCGGACCGATCGTGTGCGGCTACGACGGCTCGCAGGACTCCCGTCGAGCCGTGACCTGGGCCGCCGCCCGGGCCCGCGAGCTGGGCACACCGCTCGAGGTGATCTCGGCCGACCGCGCCGTCGGTCGCGTGGTCGCCTTCGACGACACCGCCCGCGCGAACGTCGAGGGCGCGATGCGCGACCAGCTCGCCGATCTCGTCGCCGAGGTCCCCACCACGTACCGGGTGATCGCCGACAGCCCAGTCGGGGCACTGGTCGAGGCCGGCCGCAACGCGTCGGCGATCGTCGTGGGGAGCCGCGGACTCACCGTGCGTGAGGACTTCGCGATGGGCTCCACGTCCGCCGGGGTCGTCGAGCACGCGACCTGCCCGGTCATCGTCATCACGCCGCACACTCCCGCTGACCCCACCGGGGGCCCGGTCGTGCTGGCCGCCGACGGCTCGGAGGCCAGCAGCGCCGCCGTGGCATACGCGTTCTCCGAGGCCGAGCGCCGCGGGACCGGGCTCCGGGCGATCCACTCTGTCGAGGTGCCCCGGCTGCCGGGGGCCTCGCTGTTCGACCTCGACCGGTTGGCCGAGAGCGTGATCGCCGAGGACGAGAAGGAGGTCCTCGACTCGCTCGCCCCGCACGAGGCCCGCCATCCCGGTGTGAAGGTCGAGCTCATCCTCGTCGTCGGCGAGCCCGCCGTCACGATCGCTGACGAAGCTGCGGGCGCGACGTTGCTGGTCACCGGTTCGCGGGGCCACGGCGGCTTCGCCGGCCTGCTGCTGGGATCGGTCAGTCGGCGCCTGCTGCAGACGGCGCCGTGCCCGGTCGCGGTCGTCCGCCCCACCGCCTGACCCTGCGCGCATCCGACCCCACATCCTCCGCGACGTCGGGTCCGGCTGGTCCTGCACGGGATCGCAGCTCAGGCCGGGCCGATGCGCAGCATGCGGGTGAGCGTGGGCTGCCACATGATGCCCGGGGCGTCGCCGCGGGAGGCGATCGTGCCGGTCAGCTCCATCGGCTCGTCGAAGGGGGCGTGGCCGACGAAGGTCCGGGCGACCTCGCGGCCGGTCTCCACATCCGTCGAGGTGACATCGACCGGGCCGACCTTCTGCGCGAGCCCCTGATCGAGCGGCAGCCCCGCCGAGCCGGCCGGGCCGAGCGCGTCCGGTCCCCCGTCGCGTCGCGGGCCGTACGCCAGCGCGTGGATGAGCCCGTCACCCGTCGTCAGCTTGGGTAGGGACGCCGTCCGGGCGGTCGAAGTCCACGAGCGCGAGCAGCTCGGGCCCGGGTCCCCCGGCACGTCGGGCCGCACGTCGATCCGGGTCATCCCGCCCGCGTACGGCGCCGACGCCGGCGCCGCGGGGCCGTCCACGGCGAACGGCGGGTACTCGAAGCCGTACGTGTTGACCAGCACCAACGCGTTTCCGACCGCGATGATCGAGTTCTCCGTGGCGGCGGACCCGTCGATGAGCACCCCGTCGTCGGCGGCGGAGTCGGGCCGAAGCGTGGTGGCGAACGCGGGCATCCGGCAGACCTCGGCCCCGTCCTCCCGGCGCAGGACGATCAGGTCCGCGTGCTCGGCGTCGTCGGTGATCGCCACCAGCGAGTCATCGGGCCCGAAGTAAGTGGGCGTCGTCCCCGACCCGTGGGCCAGCAGGCCAGGTTTCCGCGCGGGCCCCACCTCGTAGCCGTGCCGCCAGCGCACGGTCGGCGTCCCGTCGTCCGAGCTGTCGACCTCGTAGAGCGCGCGGGTGGTGATCACCGACGCGCCTCCCGGCCGAACGGTCAGGCCGTTGGAAATCTTTTCCCCTGCGGGCAGGGCGAGGTAGCGGAGCTCGTCGTCGTCGACACCGGCACTGTCCTCCCCGCCGACCGCCGCCAGGCCGCCGGCGTCACCACCACCACTCGCGCCGCCGGGCCGCACGGTTCCCACCACCCCGCCGGACGTCGCGAACCACACGCGGCCGTCGAAGGCGGGCATGAGGCCGGTGATCGCGTCCCCGTCGGGGACGGCCGGGGCGAGGTCGGCCAGGACGTCGACCGTCATGCGCCAGGAGCCGTCCGGCGCGCGATGATGCCCGACGGCGAGGAGTTTGCGGTCCCCGTCCGCGACCACCACCCGGTCCTGCGCGTCGAGGTACCCGTAGACCCCGCCGAGCAGCGCGCCCTTGGTCAGTTGCACTTCCGCCAGCACCGCCGCGGTCTCCGGATGGAAGAGCTTGACCGTCGGCGCGAGCGGGGTGGGCGGGTTGAGTCCCAGGTAGGCGGTGCACAGGGCGACCGGCATGCCGTCGGAACCGACGAACACGGTGGAGCAGGTCGCTCCGGTGAGGCCAGAGGCGATCGCGGGGTGCGTGCCGGGGCCGCGGCCGGGCAGCGTGTCGGTCGACGCCGCGTCGCCGTGGACGGTGGCTGTGCCGGCGGGGCCGAGGCCGGGCGGGGAGGCCTGCTGAGCGTTGGCCGCAGAGGGCAGCGCTGCGCTGATGCCCGCGGCGACCACCGCGGAAGAGAGGAATGCTGCGAGAGTCCGGGGCGACGCGTCCATGCCGAGATTCCACCACTCGGGATGGTCCCGGCGCTGCGAGTTGGCTCGCCCGATTTTGCTCCCCCGATTTGGACGTAACCATGGCGGTAAATCGGGCCGGACGCCGCGATGGCTACGTCCATTTCCGCCATGAGTACGACCATTCGGGTGCGGGGGCCTGAAGAGTCGTCGTGAGACGATCTCACCAGCGGTGGACGATGCGAAAGCAGACGCTGGGCGGGCGCGCGCGCCAACTCCGATCCGACGCGGGCGTCGGATCGGGCAATGATGAGATGGTGGGCAGACGCGTGCCCGGGCACCCACGGGCCGCGCAGGCCACACGGACGACGGGAGGATCGATGAGCGCACGCACCGGCCGGCTCGGCGCCACCCGGATCGGCGGCGAGCTGCTGCTCACGGTGGGCGCGGTACTGCTGCTCTTCCTGTTCTACGAGGCGTTCTGGAGCAATCTCGACTCGCGCCGCCTGCAGAACGAGGCGGCCGCCGGACTCGAACAGCGGTGGGACGACGCCCCTGCACATGCCGTCGCGAGCGAGCCGGTGCCGCCGGCCGTTCCGGCCCCGGGCGAGGCGTTCGCGCGCATCCATCTGCCCACGCTCGGCGACGACGCGGTCTACGCGGTTGTCGAGGGCGTCCGCGCCGAGGACCTGCGCACGGGGCCGGGCCACTATCCCGGGACCCAGATGCCGGGCGAGGCGGGCAACGCGGCGCTGGCCGGTCACCGTAACGGGTCCGGCGCCGTCTTCGAGCACCTCGACCGGCTGGCCTCGTGCGATGCGATCGTCATCGAGACCGCCACGCAGTGGCTGACGTACCGACTCCTGCCGATGCAGACCGACGGCGCCGAACGCCTTGCCGCTGCGCAGGACTGCCTCACGCCGGAGCAGTCGGAGCGGATCGCGACCGGCGACTACGCCGACGTCCGGGGCGCGCACATCACCACACCGGAGGCGGTGGAGGTGATCGCGCCCGTGCCCGGGGCAGCCAGCGGCGCCGACGGGGCAGCGCTCGAGCGGCTGCTCACCCTGACCACCTGCCACCCGATGTACTCCAACGCCGAGAGGCTGATCGTGCACGCCGTGCTCACCGAGACCACCGCCAAGGCCGACGGCCGCCCCGCCGCGTTGGAGGACTGACCGATGTATGCCTACCTGTGGCGATCCCTGCCCGGCCCGCGGCCGGTGAAGGCGCTGATCGCGCTGGCCCTGCTGGTGGCGGTCCTCCTGCTGCTCATGGAAGTGGTGTTCCCGTGGGTTTCACAGCAGCTGCCGCACAACGACGTGACGGTATAGGCGCAACTCGCCGGGCACGCCGCCGGGCGATCAGAGGTGGACGGTGACGTCCGCGTCAGCGCGCAGCTTCTGCGACAGCTCCTCCATGGCGCCGGCCTCCTTCTGGACCCGCACCTGCTCGGAGACCTCGCCGCGCACCTGCTCCAGCGGCGGCAGTCCGCCACCACCGGCCGCACCGCCACCACCGGCCGCACCACCGCCGCCGGCCATCGCCTGCTGCTGGCCGATCTGCTCGTAGGCGGCCTCGATCTCCTCGTCGGTCACCTCGAACTCGCCGAACTCGGACGTGATGAGCTTCTCGACACGCAGCTGCTTGTCGATCTGCTCCATCACCGCGTCGCGGTCGAGGCCCTGCTCCCCCATCGCCGCGATGAACTCGTCGGGGCTGACCTGGTTGGTCTCGGCGAACTCCTCGAGCTCCGCTTGGATCTCCTCGTCGGAGACCTCGATGCCCCGCTTCTCGGCCTCCTGGGTCATCAGCTCGGTGCCGACCAGACCGTCGGTGGTCAGCTTCTTGAGCTGTGCCTCGTCGACGGGCTGGCCCGTCATCTGCGCCTGCATGCTCATCTGCTTGTACTGGTTCTCGAACACGGACAGGAACTCGTCGCGCGAGATCTCGGTGCCGTTCACCTCGGCCACCGGGTCCGGGATGTCCGACGTATCGGGCCCGGAGGGCGACTCCTCGCCGCCCTGTTCCGGCCCGGCCGCCTGTCCGGACTGCTCGGCCGCTGCGGGCGCGGCCGTGGCGCCGCCCTCGTCGTCGTCGCCCCCGGCGCCGCACCCCGCGACCACCAGTGCGGCTCCCGCGGCGGCGAGGGCCGCCCTCCATGTCCTCGAGCGCACTCGATCTCCTCACGTTGTTCGTGTGCGTGAAGACGCCGACGCGGCTGCGCCTGACGCCCTGCCTCCGCGACACCCTGCCTCCGCGCGGATGGGCGGTTCAAGCGGAGAGAATCGACCCACCCCCTCCGGCCGGGTGGCCGCGGGGCTGATCCGACCACGTGTGGTGATCATCTCAACGCGTGAACGGCGAGAAAACGCTCATCCGTACCCCGCCGGCCCGGGCACCGCGCGCCGGGTCAGGGCCGCAATCCGTGGACCCGGCGGGCCGCGTTCGGCGCTCTTGGACGATCGTTTAGATGACGGAGCGACACTCGTCGTGCCGACCTGGCCTTTTCGCGATCCGGCCCCCGGACCGGCGGGGGTGGATTCTCGCGTGGCCGCCGGGACGTGACCTTATTCTCAGGTCGTGGCAACCCCTCCGCCACCCTCACATCCCCCATATCCCCTCAGGATCCCCTCATGAGAACTATCGCCCGGCTCCGCATACGCGCTGTCGTCATCGCCGCCGCCACATTCACCGTCCTGACCGCCCCGGTCACCGCCGCCCAGTCTCTCGAATTCACCATGGCCACGCCGGCGCCCTGCGAGTCCGCGACCCCCGCGGAGCTCGAGCAGGTGATCGAGGACGTCCACGAACACACCAACCGCGAGCGCGCGGCCGCGAAGGTGGCCCCCGTCAAGCGGCTCGAGAGCCTGGACGGGATCGCCCAGACCTGGAGCGAACAGATGGCCACCGAGGACCGGATGTACCACAACCCCGGAATCCGCGCCCAGGTCACCGCGGCCTACCCCGGACAGTGGCGCAGCTATGGCGAGAACGTGCTGCAGAACTGGTGCGGCGCCAGTGGCGAGACCCTGGTGCGTCAGTGGATGAACTCGACCCCGCACCGCGTCAACCTTCTCAATCCCGCCCACACGCACCTCGGCGTGGGCGCGGACGTGGCCGACAGCCGGAAGCTGTACTCCACGCAGAACTTCGTCAGTTTGCGCTGACCCACCGGCCCGTGCGGCCGCACTCTCGGCGACGCCCCTGCTCTGACGCGGGGGCGTCGCCGTCGTCGTCAGCCGGCTATGCGCCGGAGTCCCGCTGGCGTCGCGGCGAGGCCCCGTTCACGAATCGCATACCTGTAACGCGTGTGACTAGAGTGGCGATAGTTGCAGGAGTGACTGAGCCGCGGCCTCGCCGCCCAGTCCACTTCGCCCACGCAATCCCGGCGCGAGCCGGGGACCGAGGAAAGGACCATCGCGTGCGTCACCACTTCCGCTCCGCTGTCACCACGGGCGCCGCAGCCCTCCTGCTCGTCTCCGGCGCGGGCACCGCGGCCGCCCAGGGATCACTGGAATTCGCCCTGCCGTTCGACCTGGCGATCCCCGGCCTGTCGTCGCTCGCCCCGGCCGACGCCCAGCCCGGCGGCGCCGCGGCAGCCGATCCCGCCACCGCCGATCTCCTACCGGAGGAGGTACGGCTGATGGCGTTCGAGGGCAGCGTGGTCGCAGCGGTTAACGACGCCCGTCTCGTGGTGGGCGCGAACCGACTGGTCACCGACCCGGCACTGGAGGCATCGGCCCGTGAGCGCGCAGCCGAACTCGCCGCGGGCGATCCGGCCACGGGCGACGCCCCCGTCCCCGCCGACGCCCGGGCGGGTGAGGACGACGACTCGGAGGCGGCCCCCGCGGGCGAGGGGTCCGGCGACCGCACCGTGCTGACTCTGCCCGCCGGCGCGACGCCGCAGAACACTCTGTCCGCACTGCTCACCGACACCGGGATGCGGGAGCGCATGCTCGACGGCGAGTTCACGCGGGTCGGCGTAGGAGTGGTCACCGCGGAGGACGGAACCGTGCACGTGGTCCAGGACTTCGCCCGCGACTGACACGAACACCCGTCCAGCGGGGGTGCGCTCGCCCCCGGCGGAGTGCAGGTCAGGCTGGTCACGGGGTGATGACGGCTGGCTTAGGGCACCGGTCGGCCCTACCGTCTCGGCTGGCGATCCGGCCGTCGGGTCGCAGCACACGAAAGGTACCCACCCTCGTGACCCGAGCCCTCCACCATCTGCGCCGCGGCCTGATCCTGGTCGCCGCGGCGTCCGCCACCGTCGCCCTCGGCGCCGGACCCCAGGCGTCGGCTCAGGCGCCCCAGATCCAGTTGCCGCAGATCCACCTGCCCGGCCTGACGATCGGATTCGCCGCTCCTGCGCCCGCCGGGGGTGCGCCCACCCTGGATCCCGCCTCCGCCGAGTACCGCGCCCAGCTCGAGAACGCCACCAATGCCGCTCGCAGCGCGCACGGTCTCGCCCCGCTCCAGAGCCACGGCGGGTTGACGGACGTGGCGGTCCGCTGGAGCGGCACGCAGGCCGCTCAGAACCGCATGTTCCACAACCCGCACGTGCGCGACGAGATCCCCGGCGGCTGGCGCCACTTCGGCGAGAACGTGCTGCAGAACTATGCGCACGCCACGCCGCAGCAGCTGGTGGACCAATGGATGAACTCCCCCAGCCACCGCGCGAACCTTCTCAACCCGGGCCACACCTCGATGGGCATGGGCGCCGCCGTGGCCGCGGACGGCAAGCTCTACGCCACCCAGGTGTTCGCCCGCTACTGATCCGGCCGGCGGCGCGACGGCGCCGGCCCACCCGTGGCGCGCTGCGGCAAGCGTCAGGCGGGCACGCCCGCGAGCAGCGCGTCCAGGCCCTGCTCGAACCGCGCCTCGAACTCGACCGGCGGCGTCGCGGGGTCGGCGACGGTGAGGTTGTGGTGCGTCTGCTCCTCCAGGCTCAGGCCCACCACGTAGGAGGTCAGAGCCGTCGTCAGGCCCGCGGCCCGACCCTCCAGGCCGTGGCGGACGCAGGTGGCCTCGACCGCGCCGGCGACCGGGTTCACCGCACCGGCCGCGAGGCCGAGTGCGACGATCTCCGCGCCGTCCGGCACGCCCCTGACCGCCGCCCGTAGAACCGCACCCACCTCCCGCAGCTCGGCGGCCGCAGACGCACCCGAGCCCACCGAGCCCATGGCCGCGAGAATCCGCTCGGCGACCGCGGTGAGCAGCGCCTGCTTGGACGGCACGTGCCAGTACAGCGCGCTCGGCTGGACGCCCAACCGCGTCGCCAACGTGCGCATCGACATCCCGGGCAGCCCGGACTCGCGGAGCAGGTCGAGCGCGGTGTCGACGACCGTTGTCGTTGTCAGGGCCACGATCGACGATCCTACCGCGCGACCCCGATCCTCCTGAACGCTGTACAAGACTAAGACGCTCGGCTAGCTTGAACACCGTTCAATGAACGGCGTTCAGGAGGAAGCCATGCCCGTCACCACCCCCCGCTGGCACGAGCTCGCGGACCACGTCCTCGCCGGCGGAGTCGTCACCGCGGCGGACGCCCTGGCAGTCCTCGACTCGCCGGACTCCGAGCTCATGGAGGTCGTGGCCGCGGCGTCCCGGCTGCGGTTCGAGCACTTCGGCAACAAGGTCAAGGTCAACTACCTGGTCAACCTCAAGTCCGGCCTGTGCCCGGAGGACTGCTTCTACTGCTCGCAGCGTCTCAACTCCACGGCCGGCATCCTGCGCTACACGTGGCTGAACACCGACGAGGCCGTCACCGCCGCCAAGGCGGGCATCGCGGCCGGCGCCTCGCGCGTGTGCCTGGTCGCCAGCGGCACCGGCCCCAGCAACCGCGAGGTCGGCAAGGTCACCGACATCATCGAGGCCATCAAGTCCGACACCCCGGGCGTCGAGGTGTGCGCCTGCCTGGGCGCACTGAAGGACGGCCAGGCCGAGAAGCTGTGCGCGAGCGGCGCCGACGCCTACAACCACAACCTCAACACGGCCGAGAGCCATTACGAGGACATCTGCACCACCCACACCTACGCCGACCGCGAGCACACCGTCGCCCAGGCGCACGGCGCGGGCCTGTCGGCGTGCTCGGGCTTCATCGCCGGCATGGGCGAGACCCCCGAACAGCTCGTGGAGCTGGCCTTCGACCTGCGGGCGAAGGAGGTCGACTCGATCCCGGTGAACTTCCTCCTGCCCTTCGACGGCACCCCGCTCGAGGGCGTCGACACGCTCAACCCGCGCGACTGCCTGCGCATCCTCGCCATGGTCCGCTTCGTCGCCCCCGACACCGAGATCCGCGTGGCCGCCGGACGTGAGCGACACCTGGGCCATCTGCAGGGCATCGCCCTGTACGTGGCGAACTCGCTGTTCCTGGGCGACTACCTGACGAGCGAGGGCCAGCCCGGCGCCCAGGACCTGCAGATGATCGCCGACGCCGGTCTCGAGGTCCTGCGGATGGCACCGCCGGAGCACGCCGGCGAGCAGGGCGATCCCGCGGCCGCGGCTCCCGGGAGGCGGGACGGGAAGGTGGCCATCCGCACGCGCGGAGCCGGCACGAGCGAGCCCGCGAACGCCTGACATGTCGGCCTCGGTCCACCTCCCCCGCACGGACGACCTCGTCGTCGTCGGCACTCCGTCCGCCCTCCTCGCCGCCGACGCCGCGCAGGCGCGCACCGCCGCCCTTCTCGCCGCCGACGCCGAGCACGTGTGGCACCCCTATGGCGGGTTCCCCGCGAGCACCGAGCCCCTGCCGGTGGTCTCGGCGGAGGGCGTCCGGCTGCGGCTGGCCGACGGGCGCGAGCTCATCGACGGCATGAGCTCGTGGTGGGCGGCGATCCACGGTTACCGGCACCCGCACCTCGACGCGGCCGCGCACCGGCAGATCGACACGATGAGCCACGTGATGTTCGGCGGGCTCACGCACGAGCCGGCGGTCGAGCTCGCCGTGCGGCTGGCCCGCCTCGCGCCCGGCGCGCTGAACAAGGTCTTCCTCGCCGACTCGGGCTCTGTGTCCGTAGAGGTCGCGGCGAAGATGGCGATCCAATACCAGCGCTCGCTCGGCCGCCCCGAGCGAACGCGGCTGGCCACGTGGCGCGGCGGCTACCACGGCGACACCCTCGCGCCGATGAGTGTCTGTGATCCTCACGGCGGCATGCACGCGATGTGGCGCGGCGTCGTGGCCGAGCAGGTCTTCGCGCCCGCACCGCCCGCCCACTACGAGGCGGCGTACGTCGCCGAGCTCGAGCGGGTGATCCGCGATCACGCCGACGAGCTGGCGGGGATCATCGTGGAGCCGGTCGTCCAAGGCGCCGGCGGGATGCGCTTCCACCACCCCGACTACCTGCGCGACCTGCGGCGGCTCGCCGACGAAACGGGCGCGCTGCTCATCTTTGACGAGATCGCCACCGGCTTCGGCCGCACCGGCGAGCTGTGGGCGGCCGACCACGCGGGCGTCGCGCCGGACGTGATGTGCGTGGGCAAGGCGCTGACCGGCGGCTATCTCACCCTCGCCGCGACGCTGACCACCGACCACGTGGCCGAGGTCATCAGCGCCGGTGAGGCGGGCGGCCTGGCGCACGGGCCCACGTTCATGGGTAACCCGCTGGCGTGCGCGGTGGCGTGCGCGTCGCTGGATCTGGTGGCCGGCGACGGGTGGCGGCGCGACGTGCCACGCATCGAGGCGCGCCTGCGCCACGGGCTGGCGCCCGCGCTCGACGTGCCCGGTGTGGTGGACGTGCGGGTACTCGGGGCGATCGGGGTGATCCAGCTGGCCGAGCCGGTGGAGATGACGACGACGACAACGGCGATCACCTCGCACGGCGTGTGGCTACGCCCCTTTCGGGATCTCATCTACACGATGCCCCCGTACACCTCTACGGATGACGAGATCGATCGGATCTGTGCGGCGGCGGCTTCTGGGGCGAGAGCAGCGGCCGGGGCTGCAGCGGCGGGGGCGGGCCGATGACCATGCAGACATCTCATGCCCTGGACTGGCTCGACGACGCCGCCGCCGACCGGGCCGCCCGGCATGTGCGGCGGGTGCTGTCCCCACGCGCGGCCGATGACGGCGTGATCGACCTCGCCTCCAACGACTACCTCGGACTGGGGCGGCACCCCGAGGTCGTGGACGCCGCCGTGGCAGCGACGCGCCGCTGGGGCGCGGGCGCGTCGGGATCGAGGCTGGTCACCGGCACGACCGAGGAGCATCTCGCATTGGAGGCCGAGCTCGCCGAGTTCTGCGGCAAGCCTGCGGCGCTGGTCTTCTCCTCCGGGTACACCGCCAACCTCGGGGCCGTGGTGGCGCTGTCCGGGCGGGGATCGCTCATCGTCTCCGACGGCGGCTCGCACGCGTCGTTGGTGGACGCGTGCCGACTGTCGAGGGCGCGTGTCGTCGTCGTCGACCGGGGTGACGTCGGCGCGGTGGCCCGGGCCCTGGCCGAGCGCACCGAGGAGCGCGCACTGGTCGTCACCGACTCGGTGTACAGCGCCGACGGCGAGCTGGCTCCCCTGCTCGCACTGCACGGCGCCTCCCGCGCGCACGGCGCGGCCCTGCTGGTCGACGAGGCCCACGGCCTCGGCGTGCGCGGCGACCGCGGGCGCGGGCTCGTGAACGAACTGGGCTTGAGCAGGCACGAGGACGTGGTGGTCACGGCGACGCTGTCCAAGGCGCTCGGGTCCCAGGGCGGGGTGGTCCTGGCGTCCGAGCGGGTGCGCGAGCACCTCATCAGCAGCGCGCGCACCTTCATCTTCGACACCGGCCTCGCCCCCGCCGCGGTGGGCGCGGCCCGCGCGGCGCTCGGCGTCCTGCGCC
>NZ_KV824022.1:0-6002 GCF_001815995.1 Dietzia sp. HMSC21D01
TGGGACGCGCCGTGGGGCCGCCCCCTGCTCGGCGTACGCGCCGCCGACACCCGCGCCGCCTGCCGCGGCCTCGGCCTGACCTGGTGGGACGATCCGCACAACACCGACCCGACGTACACGCGCGTCCGCCTGCGTCACGAGGTACTGCCGCTGCTCGAGGACGTCCTGGGCGGTGGGGTCGCCGAGGGTCTGGCGCGTACCGCGGAACTGGCGAGGGTCGACGACGACGAGCTCGACCGCCTCGCCGAGGCCGTTCCCGTCGGCGACGACGGCGCACTGGACGTGAGCCGACTGGAGCGGTTGTCGACCGCCGTGCTCACCCGGGTCCTGCGCCGCTGGCTGCTGTCCCGGGGGGTCATCTCCCCGACGTACGCGCACCTGACGGCGGTGGCCGCGCTCGTCACGGACTGGCGCGGACAGGGCGGCGTCGCGGTCGGGGGCACCGGACCCGCAGGGACGCGCGGGGTGGGCCCGACGGCCAGGTTGGTCGCCCGGCGTCGGCATGGAAAAGTGGTCCTGGAGATCGACCGGGCGAGCGGAGCGGGGACGTAGATGACCACGGACAAGTACGCGGACGAGATCGAGTCCGTACTCCTCGATGAAGACGCGATCCGGGAGCGGATCGCCGAGATGGCCGCCACCGTCGGCGAGCGCTACGCGGATGTCGAGAAGGAGGTCGTGCTGATCGCCGTCCTCAAG
This sequence comes from Dietzia sp. HMSC21D01, assembly GCF_001815995.1. Lineage (NCBI taxonomy): Bacteria > Bacillati > Actinomycetota > Actinomycetes > Mycobacteriales > Dietziaceae > Dietzia > Dietzia sp. HMSC21D01. The sequence continues at coordinate 700 of NZ_KV824022.1, forward strand.
GGCGCCGCGATCTTCGTCTCCGACTTCGCCCGCGCGCTGCCCATCCCGTCCGAGATGGAGTTCATGGCCGTCAGCTCGTACGGCTCGTCCACCAGCTCCTCGGGCGTCGTGCGGATCCTCAAGGACCTGGACCGCGACATCGCCGACCGCGATGTGATCATCGTCGAGGACATCATCGATTCCGGCCTCACCCTGTCGTGGCTGATGCGCAACCTCAAGACCCGCAACCCGCGCTCGCTGGAGATCGTCACCCTGCTGCGCAAGCCCGACGCGGTGAAGGCCGATCTCGACATCCTCGAGATCGGCTTCGACATCCCCAACGAGTTCGTGGTGGGCTACGGCCTGGACTTCGCCGAGCGGTACCGCGACCTGCCGTACATCGGCCGCCTGCACCCGCGCATGTACTCCTGACCTGCCCGGTCGTCCTGGGCTGACTCCCTTGCCCGCCCCGCTTGTCGGACCACTCGCCTATGTTCGCGGTGACAACCGAGGCGAGAGGGAAGAAGTGACACGAGTCGGGACCAGAGCGGTCGATCCGCGCGAGTTGTGCGAGACGCTGGGGCGAGCCCTCGCCGCCGAACCGGTGAAGGTCGAGGGCGAATGCCGGAACGCACGGGTCGACGCCCACTATGTCTCGTTCGATCTCTGTGGGAGAGATTCGGACTGTCCAGATGTGGTCCGCGTCTGGATCCCGGCCAACCAGATCTGGAGAATCCGGCAGGGGCTGGAGTCGAGGTGGAGTCACCCTCTGGAGGAGTGCCTCGCCGATGGCCGATGCGTCGTGGTGATAGGCACGGCCGAGGTGCGGAGGACCTCCATCTAGGTCAGCGCCACCGGCGTGTACATCAATGACTTCGACGCGGTCGGCAGCCTCCAGGCGCAGTTAAATCGTCTTCCGTCGACGCTCGAGGATCTCGGGATCCCCCCGGATCGACTCAGCCCCTCGGAAACGAGACAGAAGCTGACCCTCGACCGACCCCCGTCCCGTATCGCGGTGGTGACCGGTAAGAGCTCTCGGGCGTACGAGGACTTCTGCGCCGCATTCTGGAGCACCGCGAAGCGGAAGGGTGCGGAGAAGTTCCCCCGCCCCCAGTTGGTCCACGTCCCGTTCAGGCTAGAGGGGGCCGGTGTGGCGGACGAGTTGGTCCGGGTTCTGCGGGATGAGGTGCCCGAGAGCCGGGCCGACGCCGTGTGCATCGTCCGGGGTGGGGGGGCCGTGGTCCGATCTCTGGCCGTTTCACTCACTCGAGGTGGTCAAGGCGGTACATGACATGCCGATGCCCGTCTTCACGGCCATCGGGCACGAGAGTGACCGGCTCGCGATCGACTGCGCGGCAAGAGGGTCGCGGGGCACTCCGAGCTCGCTCGGAGAAGGGCTCGGGTGGGCGTTTCGCGAGCTTTGCTCCCGCTCGGTCCCCAGGGTTACCGGGATCAAGAGCCCGGGGACCCGGGTGGCCGGGGAGCCGACCGAGCTCGAGGAGGTCAAGCGTAGGTTGGCACAGTCGAGAGCGCGGTGTCGAACCGTCGAAGCAGAACTGAGCCGGGCGCAGGCGACTCTCGAGGACGAGCGCGCGCGAGCGGATGCGGCTCAGAAGCACGCTTTCGAGCAGGGGCTCCGGTCCGGCGAACGGCTCGCGACCAATCGAGCAGTCGAGGTCGCCCTGATAGTGACGGTGCTGGTGACCTTTGCGATCGGCGGACTGGCCGTGGCCGTGGGCGAACTCGTCTTCGTGATCGTCGCCCTGGCCGGAGTGGTAGGAGCTGCTCGTCTGATCCTCGAGTGGGTCCGCACGGCGCCGGAACGCGGCGCGCGGTGGCAGCGAAAGATCAGAGAGCCAAAAGAGCCGACAGTGTTGTAGATCACACATACGCTCTGGACATGTATCCAGGAACCTTCGCCGCCACCACCCCGGACAAGCCCGCCGTGATCCGTCCCGCAACGGGTGAGCAGATCACGTACGCCGAGCTGGAGGCCCGCTCGGCCCAGCTCGCGCACGTCCTCGTCGATGACTGGGGGCTTCGCCCCGGCGAGACGATCGCCGTGGTCTCGGACAACACGCTCGAGATGCTCGAGATCTACTGGGCGGCCCTGCGGACCGGCCTGTACATCGCCGCGATCAACCATCACCTGACCCCGGACGAGTCGTCGTACATCATCGGCGACTGCGGTGCCCGCGCCCTGTTCGTCTCCGCGCCGGTCGCCGATCACGTCGACCTCACCCCGGAGGCCCACCCGGGCGTCGAGCACCGGGTCGTGTTCGGCGGCGCGCTCGAGGGGTTCGACGACTACCGATCGCTGCTCGAAGGCAAGTCGACCGAGCCTCCGGCGGATCAGCCGCGCGGTCACGACTTCCTCTACTCGTCGGGCACCACCGGCCGGCCCAAGGGCGTCCGCGTGGACCCGCCGGAGGGGCAGATCGACGAGGTGGCCGACCACTACACGCCGGTCTTCAGCTTCCTCTACGGCTTCGACGCCGACAGCGTCTACCTGTGCCCGGCGCCGCTGTACCACGCGGCCCCACTGCGCTTCTGCGGCGTGGTCAACTCCGTCGGCGGGACCGTGGTGCTCATGGACCGCTTCGACGCGGAGGAGGCGCTGCGGCTCATCGAGGCATACAAGGTGACGCATTCGCAGTGGGTGCCGACGATGTTCGTGCGCATGCTCAAGCTGCCGGAGGAGACCCGAGCCAGGTACGACCTGTCGAGCCTGACCCACGCCATCCACGCCGCCGCGCCGTGCCCGCCCGAGGTCAAGCGCCGCATGATCGAGTGGTGGGGGCCGGTGATCCACGAGTACTACTCGGCGACCGAGGGCATGGGCATCACGTTCATCAACTCGCAGGAGGCACTCGAGCGCCCCGGATCGGTGGGACGGGACGGGCTCAAGGGCATCGCCCACATCTGCGATGACGAGGGCAACGAGCTGCCGGCCGGCGAGATCGGGACCATCTACTGGCAGAACGACGAGGGCGGCTTCGCCTATCACGGCGATCCGGAGAAGACGGCGTCCGTGCGCCACCCCGACCATCCCACGTGGGCGACCTTCGGCGACGTCGGATACCTCGACGAGGACCGCTTCCTGTACCTCACGGACCGCAAAGCGTTCACCATCATCTCCGGCGGGGTGAACATCTACCCGCAGGAGATCGAGAACGCGCTCGTCCTGCATCCGGCCGTCGAGGACGTCGCCGTGATCGGACTGCCGGACGAGGAGATGGGGGAGCGCGTCCACGCCGTGGTCGTGCCCGCCGCGGACCGCGCTGACGACCCGGGCCTCGCGCAGGAGATCCTCGACTCCCTGCGGGGGAAGATCTCCGATTTCAAGATCCCCCGCGGTCTCGACCTCGTCGACGAGCTGCCCCGCACGCCCACCGGGAAGCTGGTCAAGCGCCGGATCGTGCAGCAGTACGCCTGACGCGGACCCGGCGGCGACGGTGAAAGGCGGCGCCGGGGAGTGTGGCGGAGCTCTCGGACGGTGTGCGGGAACAGATCTGGCACCGTCGTGGTTCTACTGGGCGGATCGGGATGCGGCAGTGTCCCCCGGGCTCACTCACACAGCCCTCGCGGAGTTCCGTTCGACTGGAGCCGCGTTGCGCCCCTCGCCGAGAGGCGACCCCGCGTCCCGGTCCGCCCACTTCGCAGGCAGACGAGAGAAGCCGCCGACCTCGCGGTCGGCGGCTTCTCCGATGTCGGATCTCGCTCTCGTTCCTGCTTCCCCCCAGGCCGAGCCGGTCAGGCGACACTCGCCGTGAGGTCGGCGGAGGTCATGATGCCGAGGAAGTCGAGGAGTCCGAGGAAAAAGGACGGCAGGTTGGTCGCGGCATCTGCCACGGTCGATCCCGAGTTGAGTCCGAAAGCAGCTGAACCTTCTGCGAATACTCCGAGGCTGCCCATGGTGGTGCCCCTTTCTGTGAGGGTGGGGGCTGGCAGCCGGACGCCGCGTCCGGCCTGACGAAACCGATTGTGAGATAACTCACACACATCCCCCGCTGAAGATGATGCGCTTCTTATCTCGTCCAGTCAAGCCTCGGTCCTGCTCGTCAGTCGGCGACGCTGGCCACCAGGTCGACGGCGATGCCGTCGAGCAACGCGGCGAGGAAGGACAGCGCCAGCGACGGCAGGCTCGTCCCCATGTCGGCGAGAGTGGAGCCCGAGTCGAGTGCGAACTCGGCGGATCCGGCGGCGAGCGTGGCGAGACTTCCCATTGTTCGTCCTTTGCTGTCGACGGCTCCCCGTCAGGGGGCGGCCGGTCTGTGGTGGGCGGCGCCGGCGTGACCCGGCCGGTGGCGACGGGCGAGCGGCGTCGCCTCCGTAGCCGGTCTCATCATCGCCGGATGTCGCCGACCGGGCCGGTGCTTTGACGGTTTTTCCTTATTGTGGGAGCGTGCGTGGGCTGAGAGGGTGACGGGCGTGGACGTGGTGACGAGCTTCGAGCGCGAGCGACCTCGCCTCGTCCGCATCGCCGGACGCCTGCTGGGGGACCATGCGGAGGCCGAGGACATCGTCCAGCAGGCCTGGCTGCGCCTCGACCGCGCGGACGACGCGGCCATCGACTCACTGCCCGCCTGGCTAACGACCGTCGTCACGCGATTGTGCCTCGACCGGCTCAAGGCGTCGGTGCCGCGGCCGCTCGAACCCGGCGACCCGGAACACACCGACCGCGCCGGGCCGGACCGCGCCTCCCTGGCCCCGGGCCCCTCCGAGGAGGCGGTGCTCGCGGACTCGATGGGTGCAGCGCTGCATGTCGTCCTCGACCGCCTCACCCCGTCGGAGCGGGTGGCCTTCGTCCTGCACGACCTGTTCTCGGTCGAGTTCGCCACGGTCGCCGACATCCTCGACTGCCTCCCGGCCACGGCGCGCAAACTGGCGTCGAGGGCCCGCGCGAAGATCACCGGGGCGGGCGACACCGGCGAGCAGGCGGATTGGCTCGTCGTCGACGCCTTCCTCGCCGCGGCCAGGCACGGCGAGTTCACCCGCCTCCTCGAGCTCCTCGCGCCGGACGTCGTCGTCACCGGCGACCCGGTCGCCGTGCGCGTGGGTACCCCGTCGCGCATCGACGGTCGCGACGCCGTGGCGGAGTTCTTCAACGGCGCGGCCGCCGCGGCGCTGCCCGTCTTCGTCGACGACAGACCGGGCGCGGCGTGGTTCGACCGCGGCGAGGCCCGGGTGGCGTTCGACTTCCTCGTCACCGACGGCCTGGTCCGCCGGATCGACTTCCGCGCGGACCCCGACGTGCTCGCCGGGCTGCGCCGTCGCCGGGGCGGCGACCAGCGGTGAGCACGCGGCGGCGAGACGTGGCGGGG
>NZ_KV824023.1:0-9931 GCF_001815995.1 Dietzia sp. HMSC21D01
CGGGGTCCGGCGCCGCGCGTGCGGGGCACTCCCCGCGAACCCCGGGCCCGGTCCGCGCGGTACGCCCTCCGGCCGGTGCCAAGGGCTTCGTCCCGGCGCTCGAGGGGATTCGCGGCCTCGCCGCCGTCGGCGTGCTCACCACGCACGTCGCGTTCGTCACGCGGTCGTCCACCGGCTCGCCGATCAAGAGACTGTTCGGCCGTCTCGACCTGGCCGTCGCGGTCTTCTTCGCCAAGTCCGGTTTCCTGTTGTGGCGTGCGCACGCCGATCACGCCCGCCGGGACAGGCCGGGAACGGCGAGGCCCACACGCGAGTACCTGCGCTCGCGGCTCGTGCGGATCATGCCGGCCTACGCCGTGCTGGTCGCCGCCGCGATGCTGCTGCTCGAGCAGAACCACGTCAACGGGCCCGCCTCGTGGATCGCCAACCTGACCCTCACGCAGATCTACACGTCGAACTTCCTCGTCGCCGGCCTCACCCATGCATGGTCGCTCGCGGTGGAGATGGCGTACTACCTCGCGTTCCCGCTGCTGTGGACCGCGCTGAGGGGCCTGCGCGGCGACGCCGCGAAGTGGCGGATCCCGGCCATCGCCGCGTTCGGCGCGTCCGGTCTGGTGTTCCCCATGATCCCGTGGCACGCGCTCGGCCTCCTGCCGACCGATGTCAACGTGCAGATCCTCCCGCCGTCGTTCACCGCCTGGTTCGCCGCGGGGATGCTGCTGGCCGAGATCGTGACGGCCCCGCCCGGCACGCTCGTCCGGGCCTGTCGCGATCGACTCGCGCGCTGGGGCTGGTGGATCGCCGGCGGGGCGGCGCTGGTCGTCACCACCGTGCCGGCGTGGTTCTCCGAGGGCTTCGTCCATCCGGGACCGCTCGAGTTCGCCGCCCGCACCGGGCTGGCGGGCACGATGGCGTTCCTCGTCCTGGCCCCTGTCGTCCTGGCGCCGGAGCGCACACGGTTCCCCGTGCTGGAATCGGCTCCGCTGCAGAAGGTCGGTACCTGGTCGTACGGGATCTTCCTGTGGCACCAACTCGTGCTGCACGCCGCGTTCCCCCTCACCCGCACTCCGCTGTGGGCGCCGCGCATGGCGGTCATCTGGCCGGTCACCGTCGCGGGTTCACTGGCGGCGGGCGCAGCGAGTCACCGATTCCTCGAGGAGCCCGCGCGCAGGGCACTCGAACGACGCTGACCGCGGCTGTGGAATCGGGCGAACGCTCGGGGCGGGAGCGGAGAAATCGGGGGTGTACCGGGCCCCTTAGTCAGGTTAGGATTACCTAACCGGTTCGCGTCCGGCACGGTGTCGGCGTTCAGCGTCCGGCCCCGAAGGGACGTGCGTCATGACCTCCAGCCCTCTCCCCCAACACGACCGCGACTCCGACACGGTCGCCGGGCACTGGCTCCTGGCCCGGGTCGGCAAGAAGGTTCTGCGCCCGGGCGGACGCCAGTTGTCGCAGTGGCTGGTCTCGGCGGCGCCGGTGGCCGGTCGTCGGGTGGTCGAGTTCGCGCCGGGCCTCGGTCTCACGGCGCAGCTCCTACTGAACGAGAGGCCCGCGTCCTACGTCGGCGTGGACTCTGATCCCGATGCCGTCAGGGTCACGCGGGGAGTCGTCGGCAACCGTGGCGAACTCGTGGTCGCCCGAGCGCAGGAGACCGGTCTGGACACCGCGTCCGCCGACCTCGTCGTCGGCGAGGCGATGCTGACGATGCAGGGCGATTCCACCAAGAAGGAGATCGTCGCGGAGGCCCGCCGCCTACTCGACTCCGGTGGCCGGTATCTGGTCCACGAGCTGTGCCTGGTGCCGGACACGCTGGACGACGAGACCAAGACGAGCATTCGCAGAGACCTCGCCCGGTCCATCCGCGTCAACGCGAGGCCGCTCACCGTGGCCGAGTGGACCCGGCTGTTCGATGAGGCCGGCTTCGAGGTCGAGGCCACCGAGCTGCGCCCGATGGCGTTGCTCCAACCGAGGCGGATGCTCGCGGACGAGGGCCCGGGCGGCGTGTTCCGGATCGTGCTCAACGTCCTGCGCGACGCCGACGCGCGCAGACGCGTCCTCGCCATGCGCACGACCTTCTCCACATACGAGGAGCACATGCGCGCGGTCGGGTTCGTTCTCCGCACGCGCTGAGCCGCTCTCCTGCCCGGCCGGGACCCGCGGCGGCCACGACCCACCGCAGCGGGAACGCGGGAGCGCTTCAGGAGTCGAAGGCGTCGATGATCGCCTGTGCGGCCAGTGCCGCCGTGAGCGTGCCGTCGCGGACCTGCTGCTCGACCTCGGGCGCCACCCTCTTGACGTCGGGATCCGCGGCCAGGCGTGCCATGAGCGTCTCGTGCACCATCGACCAGGTCCAGTCGACCTGCTGGCGGGCGCGACGCGCCTCGACCTCGCCGATCTCGGCCATCGTCTGCTGGTGCTTGCGGACCGCGTCCCAGAAGCCGTCGAGGCCCTCGCCCTCGAGGCCGGACATCGTCAGGACGGGCACCTTCCACACCGCATCGGCCGGCCTGACCAGGCGCAGCGCGGCCCCCAGCTCGCGGGCGGCCCGCTGGGCGTCCTTCACGTGCGGCCCGTCGGCCTTGTTCACGGCCACCACGTCCGCGAGCTCGAGGACGCCCTTCTTGATGCCCTGCAGCTGATCACCCGTCCGCGCGAGAGTGAGGAAGGTGAAGCAGTCGACCATGCCGGCCACGGTCACCTCGGACTGGCCCACGCCGACGGTCTCGACGAGGATGACGTCGAAACCGGCGGCTTCGAGCAGGACCATCGTCTCCCGCGTCGCCTTCGCGACGCCGCCGAGCGTGCCGGAGGTCGGCGAGGGCCGGATGTAGGCCCGCGGCTCGGTGGAGAGAGTGGCCATGCGGGTCTTGTCGCCGAGGATCGAGCCACCGGTACGCGTGGAGGAGGGGTCGACGGCGAGGACCGCCACCTTGTGGCCCTGCTCCACCAGATAGAGGCCGAGGGACTCGATGAACGTCGACTTGCCGACTCCCGGCACCCCGGTGATGCCGATCCGCAACGCCCCGCCGGCGTGCGGCAGGGCGCCGAGGAGCAGCTGCTGGGCCTTCTCCCGGTGGGCCGGATTGGTGGACTCGAGCAGGGTGATCGCGCGGGCCAGCACGGGCCGCCGGTCCTCCAGCACTCCCTCGAGCAGCGCGTCGACGTCGATCTCGCGGCGGGGGCGCGGCCCGGTCGACCTGGGCACCGGACCCCGCGGGGCGCCGGTGCCCGCCGTGGTGGACATGGCGCCCAGGGGGTTCCCCGAACCCGCCGGATCAGGTCCCGAGCCGAGCCGTGTCACGTCCGATCAGGCCTCCGTGGCGTCGGTGGCCGCCGACGACAGGTCGTAGCCGAGCTCGCCGGCGAGGGTGTCGAGCAGCCCGATCGCGGCCTCGGCGATGACCGTGCCGGGCGGGTAGATCGCGGCGGCACCGGCGTCGTAGAGCTCCTGGAAGTCGCCGGGAGGGATCACGCCGCCGACGGTGACCATGATGTCCTCGCGGCCCACCTCGGCCAGAGCCGAACGCAGCGCCGGCACGAGCGTGAGGTGCCCGGCCGCGAGCGAGGACACGCCCACCACGTGGACGTCGGCGTCGGCGGCCTGCTGGGCCACCTCCTCCGGCGTCTGGAACAGCGGACCCATGTCCACGTCGAAGCCGAGGTCGGCGAACGCGGTACCGACGACCTTCTGGCCGCGGTCGTGACCGTCCTGGCCCATCTTGGCCAGCAGGATCCGCGGGCGGCGCCCGTCCTGCTCGGCGAACGCATCGGCCATCCGCATGGCCCGGGTGACGTTGTCCACGGCGCCCTCCTTGGTGACCTCCTGCCGGTACACACCGGACAGGGTCTTGATCTCGGCCTTGTGACGACCGTAGACCTTCTCCAGCGCGTCGGAGATCTCACCGATGCTGGCGTGGGCCCGGGCGGCGTCGATGGCCAGCGCGAGGAGGTTGTTCTCCAGGTCGCTGCTGGGGCCACCGGAGGCGGCCTCCGTCAGTCGGGCGAGGGCGGCCTGGCAGGCGTCCTCGTCGCGCTCGGCCCGCAGCTTCTCCAGCTTGGCGAGCTGCTCGGAGCGCACGCGCGAGTTGTCGACCTTGAGGACCTCGATCTCCTGGTCCTCGGTGACGACGTACTTGTTCACGCCGATGACCGGCTGGCGGCCGGAGTCGATGCGCGCCTGCGTGCGGGCCGCGGCCTCCTCGATGCGCAGCTTGGGGATGCCCTCGCCGATGGCCTGCGCCATGCCGCCGGCCTCCGCGATCTCCAGCAGGTGGAGCCGGGACTTGTCGGCGAGCTGGGCCGTGAGCCACTCGATGTAGTACGAGCCGGCCCACGGGTCGATCGGACGGGTGGTGCCCGACTCCTGCTGCAGCAGCAGCTGGGTGTTGCGGGCGATGCGCGCGGAGAAGTCGGTCGGCAGCGCGAGCGCCTCGTCGAGAGCGTTGGTGTGCAGCGACTGCGTGTGGCCCTGTGTGGATGCCATGGCCTCGATGCAGGTGCGGGCGACGTTGTTGAACACGTCCTGGGCCGTCAGCGACCAGCCCGAGGTCTGAGAGTGGGTCCGCAGCGACTTGGACTTGGGGTTCTTCGGACCGAACTTCTCGACCAGCTCGCTCCACAGCAGACGTCCGGCGCGCAGCTTGGCGATCTCCATGGAGAAGTTCATGCCGATCGCCCAGAAGAACGACAACCGCGGTGCGAACTTGTCGATGTCCAGGCCCGCGTCCAGGCCGGCACGTAGGTACTCGACACCGTCGGCCAGCGTGTACGCGAGCTCGAGATCGGCCGTCGCCCCGGCCTCCTGGATGTGGTACCCGGAGATCGAGATGGAGTTGAAGCGCGGCATCTTCTGGGAGGTGTAGGCGAAGATGTCCGAGATGATCCGCATGGACGGCTTGGGCGGGTAGATGTAGGTGTTGCGGACCATGAACTCCTTGAGGATGTCGTTCTGGATGGTCCCCGCGAGCTGCTCCGGCGTCACCCCCTGCTCCTCGGCCGCGACCACGTAGAACGCCAGGATCGGGAGGACCGCACCGTTCATGGTCATCGACACCGACACCGACGAGAGGTCGATGCCGTCGAACAGCTCCCGCATATCGAGGATGGAGTCGATCGCCACGCCGGCCATGCCCACGTCACCGGCCACGCGCGGGTGGTCGGAGTCGTAACCGCGGTGGGTGGCGAGGTCGAACGCCACGGACAGGCCCTTCTGCCCGGCGGCGAGGTTGCGGCGGTAGAAGGCGTTGGACTCGGCAGCGGTGGAGAAGCCGGCGTACTGGCGGATGGTCCACGGCTGGTTCACGTACATCGACGGGTACGGCCCGCGGAGGAACGGAGCCGCACCGGGCACGGTGTCCAACGGGAAGGGGGTGATCTTCTCGCCGTCGTCGGTCGGGGCGGTGCCGGCCTCGACGGCGTCACGGTCGGCCTTGGTGTAGACGCGCTTGACGTCGATACCCTCGGGCGTCTCCCAGTGCGCGTCGGAGGCGATGCCGTCCTCGACCGCCACGGCGGCCGCCCGGGCGTCGGGGCCGTCGGTGTCGCGGAGGGAGGCGGTGCTGAAATCGGGGAAGGTCGTCATATCACTTCACTCCCAGCTGGTCGAGGAGGGTGGTCAGGGCGGCGACGGCGTCGATGCCGAGCGCCAGGTAGCCGTCCGGGCGGTCGGTGGCGCCCACCGGGAAGCCCTTCTCGGCCCCGGCGAGGTAGACGGTCGACACGCCCGCGTCGCGGAGTGCGCGCACGGCGGCCTCCCCCTCGGTGGCGTAGCGCTTGTCGGCGCCGCAGAGCACGGCGATGTCCTCACCCTCGCGGGCGGTGGCGTACTGGCCGGCCTCGGTGACACCCGGGTTGCGCGCCTCGATGCCGCCGGCGGCGAGCAGGTTGGCCACGAACGTCACACGCGGCGTCGTCTCGGCCTGCGGGCCCAGACCCGCCAACAGGACGGTCGGCCGGGACCCGGTCGCCTCCAGGTGCGCGTCGGAGCGGTCACGCAGGTCCTCGAACGCGCGGCCGTACCGGTAGTCGTCGCCGCCGCGCCGGGAGGCGTCGAGCGGCTGCTCGGCCAGGTTCGGGAACTCGGACACTCCCGTGACAGGCGCCGTGCGGTGGGCGATGTCGGTGTCGCGGGCCTCACGGACCCGCGCGATCGCCTCGCGGACGGTCCCCGACTCGATCGCCGCGACCAGGCCGCCCTCGGCCTCGATGGTCTGCAGGGCCGACCACGCGGCGTCCGCGAGGGAGTCGGTGATCGACTCGACGTACCAGGAGCCGCCCGCCGGGTCCACGACGTGGCCCAGGTGGGACTCCTCGAGGAGCAGGAGCTGGGTGTTGCGGGCCATGCGCTCGGCGAACGAGCGGGAGGTGCTCTCGAGCCCGCCGGGAATGGAGGCGTCGAAGGGCAGGACCGTCACGGAGGTGGCCCCGCCCACGCCGGCGCCGAATGCGGCCAGTGTCGTGCGCAGCATGTTCACCCACGGGTCGCGGCGCGACATCATGGCGGCGGAGGTCACGGCGTGCTGCGGCGCGCCGCCGGCCTCGGGGGCGTCCAGCAGTTCGGCGACGCGGGCCCATATGAGGCGGCCGGCGCGGAACTTGGCGATCGAGGCGAACTGGTCGTCGGTCGCGGACAACCGGAACGAGACCTGGCGCAACGCGGCCGCGGCGGGCACGCCCGCCGAGACGAGCGCGCGCACGTATTCGAGGCCCGCGGCCACCGCGTAGGCCAGCTCCTGGGCGTCACCGGCACCGTCGTCGTGGAAGACCGTGCCGTCGGCGACGAAGGTCCGAATGGTCTCCTCACGCTCGGACATCCGGGCGGCGAGTGCGACCGCGGCCTCGAGTCCGATCGAGTCGGCACCGGCGTAAGCGGCGGTGACCGGGGCGGCGCCCAGGTCGGCGATGACCGCGGCACGGTCGGCGACCCCGTCACCGGCCGAGCGGCGCTGGTCCAGCAGGTCCAGGAACGCGCCGGCGACCTCGTCGAGGTCCGCGCCCGCGTCGAAGGTGACCGGGGCCAGATCGAGGTAGACGTCCTTGAGGACCCCTGCGAGGTCCGCGGCGGGCACGGACAGCCAGAGCGCCGAGACGCCCTGGTTCAGCAGGTCCAGGACCTCGGTGTTGAGCTCGGAGGCCTCCCCCGTCGCCTCGACGCGGGCGCTGACGTGCCAGCCGCTCTCCGGCAGGCCCGACCGGTCCCCGCCGCGGACGAACGGGAACCGCCCCGGTGCGGGGCGTTCCGCGATCTCGTCGACCCGGGTGTAGAGCGGGTTGATCTCGATGCCGTCCCGGGTGGTGGCCACGAGGGCGCGCCACGCGTCCACCGGCATGTCGGCGGGATCCTTGCGGGCGGCCTTCGCGAGGACGGCTCCCACAGAGGCGTACCAGGAGTGAAGGTCAGGACCTGTGGTCGGACTGGTCACCGGTACCTCGTTCTCGTGTGGAGTGAAGGGGGTCACTGTCGGACTCTAGCCGAGCCCTGTTCGCAGAGGGAACGCGGCAATACCCGCTGGCCCGCACGCGGGGGAAGGCGTCCGCCCGCACGCCGGGCGGGTTGGCCGGTACGCGTGGACTACAGTCGCCCGCGTGCGGGGACGGGTGATCGCGTGGGTGGGGGCCGTGGCGCTCGTCGTGCTGGTCGCTACCTTCGTGCCGACGCCGGGCCTCGAGCAACTGCGCGAGTGGGCCGCGCAGTTCGGGCCGTGGTTCGCCGCGGCGTTCTTCGCCGCCTACGCCGTCGTCACCGTCGCGCCGATCCCGCGTTCGACCTTCACCTATTCGGCGGCCGTGTTGTTCACCCCGGCCGTGGCGATCCCGTGTTCCCTGGTCGCCACCGGCGTCGCGGCGGCACTGTCGTTCGTCGCGGTGCGGCGGCTCGGTCACGAACGGACGGCCGCGCTGCGGGCGCACCCCCGCGTGGCCGCCGTGGACGCCCGACTCCGTCGACGCGGGTGGTTGTCCGTGGGGAGCGTGCGACTGGTGCCGGCCGCGCCGTTCTCGGTGGTGAACTACGCCGCCGCCCTCACCTCGATCCCCTACCCGCAGTTCATCGCGGCCACGGTGATCGGTAGCGCCCCGGGAACCGTCGCCGCGGTCCTGCTGGGCGACTCGCTCACGTCCGGCGATGGTGCGGCCGCACTGTGGGCCACGGTCGGGTTCGCCGCCGTCGGACTCGCCGGGATGGTGCTCGACGCCCGGTTGCCGGTCAGGCCGGCTCCGTGACGAAATCGACCAGCCGCTCCACCGCGCCGAGCAGCGCCGGCTCGACGTCACGGTAGGAACTCACCGCCGCCAGTACCCGGCGGAATCCATCGGCGGGCTCGCCCCAGCCCAGTCGCCGGCAGATGCCCGTCTTCCAGTCCTCGCCGCGTGGCACCACCGGCCACTCGCGGATGCCCACCGCGGACGGCTTCACCGCCTGCCAGATGTCGACGTACGGGTGGCCGGTGACAAGAACGTTCTCGCCCAGGCCGGCGACGATCCTCGACTCCTTGCTGCCCTCGACCAGATGGTCCACGAGCACTCCGAGGCGCGCCGAGGGTGTGGGTCCGAACTCGGCGACCAGCGCGGCCAGGTCATCGATGCCGTGGAGCGGCTCCACGACGACACCCTCGACCCGGAGGTCGTGGCCCCAGATCTTCTCGACCAGAGCAGCGTCGTGGATGCCCTCCACCCAGATGCGGCCCGCCCGGGCCGTGCGGGCGCGCAGACCCTCGACCTTCCGCGACCCGGAGGCCGTGACCGCGGGCCCGCGACGGGCGGCCGGGACCGGCTTGCGCAGGGTCACCGGTGAGCCGTCGATGAGGAAGGCCGAGGGCGTCATCGCGAAGAGGCGGACCCGACCGTGCCGGTCCTCGAGTTTGACGAACTCGCCGTCGTAACTCCGGTCGAAACCCACCACCGCGCCGCAGAACCCGGACTCGGCGTCCTCCACCACCAGGTCCCGCTCGGCGTCGACGACGGGGACCTCCGGGCGGCGGCGCCGCGCCGTCCCGGACAGGATGTCGGAGCCGTACATGTCTGCCATGGCCAGACACCGTAGCCGCAGTCGTGCCGGGGGTACCGGCGGCGCACCGTCGGTAGGATCGATCGTCATGTCCCGACCCCTCACCCGTGACTCCGTGCTGTCCCCGGCGTGGCCGTTGCCCCTCCACCTGCTCCGGACCGCGTGGGCGGATCAACCCTTCGACGAACTGACCGGGTATGTCTCCGGTCTCGCCGGGTCCCATCTGCTCGACATCGTCGGCGAGCCGGTGCGGATGCTGGACGGGCTCTCCCCCGCCGGCGGTCCCACGGGCCTGCTGCCGGACCTGGTCACCACGCTGCGGCGCGCCGGCCGTGAGCACCCGGCACCCGAGGTCCTGTCCCTGCTCACGGCCGCGCCCGGTGACTCGTCGAGCCTGCCTCCGATCCCCTCGGTCCGGGCGGACGTGGCCGACGCCGGCTGGGGCGTGCTCGTCCGCGACCCCGCCTCACGCGAGGCGGTGTGTCTGACCTGCGTCCAGCCCCATCCGGACGTGCTGCGCTGGCGGGCGCGCGGGGTGCTCGACTGCCCGGTGGCGCCCCAGCCGGCGGGTCCGTCCGAGGCACTGGCCGAACTCGGTCGCGCAGTCATGGACGCCGCCGAACTCATCGAACGGACCGCGCTGCGGACCGGACCGACAGCGCAGGTCGACATCCACGGCCACGTCACGCGGTTGCCCGCCGGGCTCCCCCCGCGGGTGGTGGAGCTCGTCGACCGGATCGACCGGGTCGAGGCGATCATCGCCGTCGCCCTGGCCCAGCCGGACGTCGGCGCGGACCCTGCCGCGCGCGAACCGGTGCTCCGGCGGCTGATCGCGGTCAAGGACGCGGCGCGCCGGTCCGCCGTGGCCGCGGCCGGCGACGCCGCTCTCCGGGCGCGCTAGCTAGTGGGCATCTCCGTTAGTTCGTC
>NZ_KV824024.1:0-1665 GCF_001815995.1 Dietzia sp. HMSC21D01
CGGGGCCACCGGGGCCGCTCGCCCCGCCGGGGCCGGTGCGCCCGGTTCGCCGGCCGCGCCGCTCGCATTCCGTGCGACCCCCTCAGACTCCGGTGGGCCACCGCCCACCGACCCCGAGACGAAGGACCCGATCCGATGACTACCAGCGCCATGATCTGGATGTTCCTGTGCATCCTGGTCGGATTCATCTGCATGGTGACCGCCGCCGGCGGCTACCGCGCGGGGTGGCGTCAACCCGTGTGGATCGGCTGGACCGTCGCGGCGTTCCTGTTCCTCACGGTGATCCCGGTGACGCAGGCGCTGACGATCGGGCTGCAGCACGGCTGAGTCAGCCCCCGCGCGGGTCAGCTGCACAGGTCGAACGGCTCGGTGTCCGGGAAGTGACGCTCCCACTCCTCGCCGGTGAGCTGGACGCCGCCGGCGCAGGCGTCGCTCACCACGCGGTCGGGGTCGAGCTGCCACATCCACATGGCGCCCTCCGCGCCCACCGCGAGTAGTCCGCCCGCCGGGGAGGCGCTGCGGCCCTGGTAGAGCAGTGGGTCGGTGGTCGAGCCGAGCACGGCCCACGGTCGCGGATCGGACGGGTCGGCGACGTCGATGACCGTCACCTGCCCGGTGCTGGAGGTGAGCAGGAGCAGATCGTCATCGGCGGAGAACGCGGTCCAGTAGATCTCACCGGGTGGAGCCGCGAACGAGGCGAGTTCGGCGGGCGCGGACGCGTCGGAGACGTCCCACAGTCGAACGGTCTTGTCGCCGCCGGAGGTGGCGAGCAGCGGGGAGTGGTGGGCGTGCCCCGCGGACGGCGACGCGCCGATCCCGGTGGTGAGCCGGTGCGCGACCACCGGCCGGTCGGGGTCGGCGGTGTCGAGGATGACGGTCTCCGGGCCGAGGGTCGGGACGACGAGCTGCCGGGAGTCGGAGGAGAACTCGGCGACCACGCACGGGTCGGGCAGCGGCACGGTCACCCGCAGCGCGGGGCGGGTGGGATCCGTGACGTCGACCAGGCCGAGGTCGGGGCTGGTGTCGCTGTACACGGCGAGGGTGCGGCCGTCGGGGCTGAGCGGGTTGGCCACCACGACGCCGGAGGTGACGGGCAGGCTCGCGACCGGCCGGGTGGCGGGTCCGTAGGGCGCGGTGAACACCTGCACGCCGCCGTCCGCCAGGCCCGCGTAGACGACCCGCCCGTCGGGGGACATCGCCCCGGAGCCGGAGAACCGGGTGTCGTCGCCGGGGATGACGCGGCCGGTCTCGCGCGGGACGGGACCGGTGGTGTCGACGACGGTGTGGTGCATCTCCGCGGCGGTGACGCCGAGGACCCCGGAGGTCCGGTCCTGCGAAGAGGCGGTCTGGGAGATCGAGTTGGACTCCGGCGCGGCCCCGAGGCGCCCCAGCGGCCAGAGCCGGACCAGGCCGTCGACCGAGTACGTCACCAGGTCGGAGTCGGTGAACCGGACGCCGGTCGCGACCTGCGAGGCGGGTAGTTCGGTGAGCACGCGCCCCGCGGGATCGTAGACGCGGACCCGCTCGTCGGACCCGGCGGCGGCGAGTCGGCCGAGATCGTCGAAGGCCACGTCGTTGACGTAGGCGTCCCACCCGGTCAACTCCGGCAGCGCCCGCGCGCCGGCGAGCGCCGCGATGCCGGAGCCGTCACCGCCGGAGCCCCCC
>NZ_KV824025.1:0-16842 GCF_001815995.1 Dietzia sp. HMSC21D01
CGGCGACCACGCCCGACGGCGACCCCGGCCCCGATCGGCCGACCGCCGTGCCGGACGCCCCCGCGGGGCCGGGCACCCCCGACGACGCCTCCCGGACACCGACGTACGGCGCGCCTGCGGTTACAGTCCTTGACGACGACGAGCTCTCGGTGACGACGACCCCGCCGATCGAGACGCCGCCCACCCCGGGCACGACAGGAGGTGAGACCGGATCGGACACCGAGACCGGTCAGATGTGACGATCGCGCCACACGACCCGGCCGACCTGGCGGCGACGCCACCGGCCCGCGACCCTGAGGCGCCCTTCGGCATCTACCTCCATGTGCCGTTCTGCTCCACCCGGTGCGGCTACTGCGACTTCAACACCTACACCGCCGGCGAGCTCGGATCGGCGACCTCACCCGTCGACTGGGAACGCGCTGCCGCGATCGAGATCGAGAGGGCCGCGCAGGCGCTGTCCTCCGCCGGCGCGGCCCCGGAGGTCGACACCGTCTTCATCGGCGGCGGCACCCCGTCGCTGGTCGGCGCGGACGTCCTCGTCGGCCTCCTCGCGCGCATCGACGCCGCCTTCGGCCTGGCCCCCGGCGCGGAGGTCACCACGGAGAGCAACCCCGAGTCCACGTCCCCCGAGTTCTTCGCACGCCTGCGCGAGGGTGGGTTCACACGCATCTCGCTGGGCATGCAGTCCACCGCCCCGCACGTCCTGCGCGTCCTCGACCGGGCCCACACCCCCGGTCGGCCGCAGGAGGCGGTCGCCGAGGCCCTGCAGGCGGGGTTCGAGCACGTCAATCTCGACGTCATCTACGGCACGCCGGGGGAGACCGACGACGACCTCGCGCGGACCCTCGACGCGGTGGTCGGCGCCGGGGTCGACCACGTCTCCGCGTACTCGCTGATCGTCGAGGACGGCACCGCCCTGGCCCGCCGGATCCGCCGGGGCGAGATGCCGGGCACCGTCGACGACGTGCTCGCCGACCGATACGAGCAGGTGGCCGACCGCCTCGCCCGGGCGGGGTTCCACTGGTACGAGGTCTCCAACTTCGCCACCGACTCCTCGGCGTACTGCCGCCACAACATGGGCTACTGGCGCGGCGGCGACTGGTGGGGCGTCGGTCCGGGTGCCCACTCCCACGTCGCCGGGGCCCGGTGGTGGAACGTCAAGCACCCCGCGCGCTACGCCGCCGAGTGCGACGCCGGTCGACTCCCCGTCGACGGCGGGGAACTGCTCGACGACTCCGACCGCCACATCGAGCGGATCATGACCGGCCTCCGCCTTGCGGAGGGGCTCGGCGACGAGGCCTTCACCGCGGACGAGCGCGCCCGCGCCGACGAGCGCGTGGCGGCCGGGCTGTTGCGCCGCCGGGCGGCCGACGATCCCGCCGGCCCCGGTTACGCGCTGACCGAGGCGGGCCGTCTGCTCGCCGACGGCGTCGTCCGCGACGTGCTCGTGTGACGCCGCCGACTGGGCCATCAGTGCAGGAACTGGCATAGAATCGGCAGAACAACGGGCACAGGGAGGAGCGGGTATGTCGAGTACGGCCGATCGTAGGACCGAGGTCCTGCGCGCGATCGTCTCCGACTACATCGCCTCCCACGAACCGGTCGGGTCCAAGGCCCTCGTCGACCGCCATTCGCTGGGCGTGTCCAGCGCGACCATCCGCAACGACATGGCGGTGCTCGAGGCCGAGGGGTTCATCGTCCAACCCCACACCAGCTCGGGGCGCGTGCCCACGGAGAAGGGCTACCGTCACTTCGTCGACTCGATCGAGGAGATCACCCCGCTCTCGCGGGCCGAGAAGCGGGCGATCCGGGCGTTCCTCGAGGGCGCGGTCGACCTCGACGACGTGCTCCGGCGCGCCGCACGCCTGCTCTCCCAGCTCACGCGACAGGTCGCCGTCGTGCAGTACCCGGTCCTCGGCCGCTCGACGGTGCGCCACCTCGAGGTGGTGAGCCTGACCCCCACGCGCCTGCTGCTGGTCCTCATCACCGACACCGGCCGTGTCGACCAGCGGACGGTCGAGCTGGCCGCCCCGCTCACCGACGAGCACCTCGCCGAGCTGCGCGGCCTGCTGTCCGAGGCCGTCGCCGACAAGCGCCTGTCCGACGCCTCGGACGCCCTGGCCGCGACCGGCGAGCGTGCCCGGCCCGAATACCGCGACGCCGTGGAGCGCTGCGTGACCGTACTGGTGGAGACGCTCGTCGAGCACCCCGACGACCGCATCGTCCTGGGCGGCACCGCCAACCTCACCCGCAGCGCCGCCGACTTCGACGGCTCCCTGCGCTCGGTCCTCGAGGCCCTCGAGGAGCAGGTGGTGATCCTGCGACTGCTCACCGCCGCGCACTCCGTGGGCCGGGGCGGCCCCGGCGGGGTGACCGTGCAGATCGGCGAGGAGACCCAGGCCGCCGAGATCCGCGGTGCCTCGGTGGTGTCCTCGCAGTACGGCGCGGAGGGGCAGACGTTCGGCGGGATGGGGGTGCTCGGACCCACTCGGATGGACTACCCGGGAACAATCGCCTCGGTCGCCGCTGTTGCCCACTACGTGGGCGAGCTCCTCACCGGGCGCTGACGCCCGTACGCTGCCTCCCGGCAACCAGAACTTCCTCACGACGAAAGGCCACACGTGTCACGCGACTACTACGGGACCCTCGGGGTCGATAGGGGCGCCTCGGAGTCCGAGATCAAGCGCGCCTACCGCAAGCTCGCCCGCGAGCTCCACCCCGACGTCAACCCGTCGGACGAGGCGCGTGAGAAGTTCAGCGAGATCACCGCGATCTACGAGGTCCTCACCGACCCGGAGAAGCGCCGCATCGTCGACATGGGCGGCGACCCGCTCGACTCGTCCGGCGGTGGCGGTGGCTACGGCGGCGGTTTCGGCGGGGGCTTCGGCAGCGGCGGACTCGGCGACGTCTTCGAGGCGTTCTTCGGCGGCGGGGCCGGAGGCGGTGGACGCGGCCCCCGCAGTCGCGTCCAGCCCGGTTCCGACGCACTCATCCGCGTCACCCTCGGCCTGGACGAGTGCGCCACCGGCGTCACCAAGGAGATCCAGGTCGACACCGCCGTGCTGTGCGAGACGTGCCATGGCAAGGGCTCGGCCAGCGACAAGCCGCCGGCCACCTGCGGGATGTGCCAGGGCCAGGGTGAGATCCAGTCCGTCCAGCGATCGCTCCTGGGCAACATCATGACCAGTCGCCCCTGCCCGACCTGCGCGGGTACGGGCGAGATCATCACCGACCCGTGTGGTGAGTGCACCGGCCAGGGCCGCGTCCGCAAGCGCCGCACCGTCTCGGCCAAGATCCCCGCCGGCGTCGGCGGCGGCATGCGCATCCGCCTGGCGGGGCAGGGCGAGGTCGGCCCCGGCGGCGGGCCGGCCGGCGACCTCTACATCGAGGTCAACGAGCGCACCCACCCGGTGTTCGTCCGCGACGGCGAGGACCTGCACTGCACGGTCCGCGTGCCGGTGGTCGACGCCATGCTCGGCGGCGAGGTCGAGCTCGAGACGGTGGTGGGCGAACCCCTGCAGATCGAGATCCCGGCCGGCACGCAGCCCGGCCACACCGTCACCCTCACCGGGCGCGGCATGCCCCGCGTCCGCGGTGGTGGCGCGGGTGACCTGACGGTTCACATGGAGGTCGTCATCCCGGAGAGGCTGGACCGCAAGCGCCGCGACCTCGTGGAGCAGCTGCGCCGCCTCGATGGTGACTCGGCCGAGGTCGTCAACGAGGACACCGCCCGCCGCGGTGGCCTGTTCTCCCGCCTGCGCGACGCCGTCGCCGGGCACTGAGCCGCCGAGACACGACACCCGAGAACCCCGGATACCGAGCCGCCCGTGACCCCCTCCCTGTTCCGCGCCGACACCGTCCCCGCAGTCGGCGAGACGGTCGTGCTCGACGGCCCCGAGGGCCGGCACGCCGGATCGGCGCTGCGGGTCCGCCCGGGGGAGGCGATCCGGGTCGGTGACGGCCGGGGCGCGGTGGCGGACTGTGTGGTGACGACGACGAGCTCCGGCCGCGTCGAGGCCGAGGTCGTCACCCGGGTCGACGTGCCACGCCCGACACCGGAGGTCACCGTCGTCCAGGCCCTGCCGAAGTCCGAGCGGTCGGAACTGGCCGTCGAACTCGCCACGGAGGCCGGCGCCGACCGAATCGTGCCGTGGCAGGCGGACCGCTGCGTGAGCCGGTGGACCGGCCCCAAGGTGGACAAGGGCCGCACCAAGTGGACCAACGCCGCCCGGGCCGCCGCCAAACAGTCCCGCCGGGCCTGGGAGCCGGAGATCGGCGACCTCGTCGACTCCACCGCGCTCGCCGCCCTCGTCGCCGCCGAGGTCGAGGGCGGGGCCAGCGCACTCGTCCTGCACGAGGAGGGCGCCGCCGGGTTCGCCGACGCGGTGACGGCGGGACCGACGGGGGAGCGGGTCCTCGTCGTCGTCGGCCCCGAGGGCGGGGTCTCCGACGCCGAACTCGACGGCCTCACCGCCGCCGGCGCCCGCCCGGTCGTCCTGGGCCCCGAGGTCCTCCGGACCTCGACCGCCGCGACGGTGGCGTTGGCCGCACTCGGCGTTCTCACCCCGAGATGGGCGGCCGCGCGGTCTACACTCGACCCAACCGCACCACGACACGGGAAGTGATCCACGTAAGCACCCCAGGAAACGACGCAGTCCCCGACCCCGGCGCCCCCACCGGCGGCGACCAGCGCGACCCCGGCGACACCCCCGCCCGCACGGCGGTCCAACTCGACCCCGACCTGGCGATGGCGGTGCTCGGCGCCGCCGACGCCAACCTCCGCGCCCTCGAGGACCTGCTCGCCGCCGACCTGCACGTACGCGGCGGCACCATGACCATCTCCGGGGAGCCGCCCGACGTCGACCGCGCCTCCCGCGTCGTGTCCGACCTGCTGCGGCAGGCGCGCAGGGGAATGGAGATCACCCCGGCGTCCGTGCGGCGCTCGGTGGAGATCCTCGCCGACTCCGGACCGCTCACGCCCGAGGAGGTCCTCGGTACCGACGTGCTGTCCCGCCGCGGCGGCATGATCCGGCCCAAGACGCTGGGGCAGAAGCGCTACGTCGACGCGATCGACGACCACACCATCGTGTTCGGCCTCGGACCCGCCGGTACCGGCAAGACCTACCTCGCCATGGCCAAGGCCGTCGCCGCGCTACGCGCCAAGGAGGTCAGTCGCATCATCCTCACCCGGCCCGCGGTCGAGGCGGGAGAGCGGTTGGGCTACCTGCCCGGCACCCTGCACGAGAAGATCGACCCGTACCTGCGGCCGCTGTACGACTCGCTGCACGACATGATGGACCCCGAGGCGATCCCCAAGCTCATGGCGGCCGGGGTGATCGAGGTGGCGCCGCTGGCGTACATGCGCGGCCGCACGCTCAACGACTCGTTCATCATCCTCGACGAGGCGCAGAACACCACGCCCGAGCAGATGAAGATGTTCCTCACCCGCCTGGGCTTCGGCTCCAAGATCGTCGTCACCGGCGACATCACCCAGATCGACCTGCCCGGCGGGCAGCGCTCCGGCCTCAAGGTCGTGCGCGACATCCTCTCCGGCGTCGACGACATCCACTTCTCCGAGCTCACGTCCCGCGACGTGATCCGGCACGCCCTCGTCGGCCGGATCGTCGACGCCTACGCCAAGCACGAAGCCCGCCTCGAACGGGGCGACCGACCCACCACCGCACACAGGAACAGGGAGCA
Organism: Dietzia sp. HMSC21D01; assembly: GCF_001815995.1. Classification (NCBI taxonomy): domain Bacteria; kingdom Bacillati; phylum Actinomycetota; class Actinomycetes; order Mycobacteriales; family Dietziaceae; genus Dietzia; species Dietzia sp. HMSC21D01. The sequence continues at coordinate 5,701 of NZ_KV824025.1, forward strand.
GCGCCGACGATGAGTATCGAGGTCGCCAACGAGTCGGGCGTGGAGGTCGACGAGGCCGAGCTCATCGACGTGGCCGCGTTCGTGATCGCCCGGATGGACGTGCACCCGGCCGCCGAACTGTCGATCACGCTCGTCGACAAGGACACCATGGCCGACCTCCACGTCACGTGGATGAACCTGCCCGGCCCCACCGACGTGATGAGCTTCCCCATGGACGAGCTCACCCCCGGCGGCCGCCCCGACCTGCCCGAGCCCGGCCCCGCCATGCTCGGCGACATCGTCCTGTGCCCGGCGTTCGCCGCCGACCAGGCCGCCAGCTCCGGTCACCCGCTCGCGCACGAGCTCGCCCTGCTCACGGTCCACGGGTGCCTGCACCTGCTGGGCTACGACCACGCCGAGCCCGCCGAGGAGCGCGAGATGTTCGGCCTGCAGAACGAGCTCTTGGGCGAGTGGTACGACCACCGCGACGAGTCCCCGAGAGTGGACGCCTGAGACGTGGACGCCACCATCTACACGGCCATCGCGGCCGTGGTGCTCATCCCCGTCGCCGGCCTGTTCGCCGCCCTCGACGCCGCCCTGAGCACGGTCTCCGTGGCGCGCGTCGAGGAGATGGCCAAGGAGAACCGCTACGGCGCTGCCCGTCTGGCCAGGATGCTCGACGCCCGCCCGCGGTACATCAACGTCGCCGTCCTGCTGCACATGCTCAGCCTCATCGGCGCCGCCGTGCTGTTCACCGTGGTGTTCGACGAGCTCATCGACTCCCGCGCCTGGGCCCTGGTCACCGCGGTCGTCGTGACCACCGTCGCCGCGTACATCGTCGCCGGGGTCGGGCCCCGCACCCTCGGGCGCCAGCACGCCTACACGCTCGCCCTGGGCGCGTCGACGCCGCTGACCGTGACCGGGGTCGTCCTGGGCCCCGTCGCGACCCTGCTGGTCGGCCTCGGCAACGCCGTCACCCCCGGCGGCGGTTTCCGCAACGGGCCCTTCGCCTCCGAGATCGAGCTGCTCGAGATCGTCGACATGGCCCGCGAGCGCGGCGTCGTGGCCGACGACGAGTCCCGCATGATCCAGTCGGTCTTCGAACTGGGAGACACGACCGCCCGCGAGGTCATGACCCCCCGCACCGAGATGGTGTGGATCGAGTCCGACAAGACCGTCGGCCAGGCCGCGCGGCTCACCGTCAAGTCCGGCTACTCCCGCATCCCCGTGGTCGACGGGGACAACTCCGACAACGTGGTGGGCGTGGTCTACCTCCGCGACATCGTGGCCCGCCTCGACGACCCCGACGGGCGCGCCGCCCCCGTCGCCGAGGTGATGCGCCCGGCGGTGTTCGTGCCCGACGCCAAGCGGATCGACGACCTGCTGGCCGAGATGCAGCGCGACCACAATCACCTGGCGATCCTCGTCGACGAGTACGGCGGCACCGCCGGACTCGTGTCGATCGAGGACATCCTCGAGGAGATCGTCGGCGAGATCGTCGACGAGTACGACACCACCGAGGTCCCGCCCGTCGAGGACCTGGGCGACGGCCGCTACCGGCTGTCCGCCCGGCTCGGGCTCGACGAGGTCGCGGACCTGTTCGACATCGAGTTCCCCGACGAGGTGTCCGAGGAGGTCGAGACCGTCGGCGGGCTGCTCGCCCTCGAGCTCGGCCGCGTCCCCCTGCCCGGGGCGCACATCGTCTCCAGCGGTCTCGACCTGCGGGCCGAGGGCGGCCACGACCGACGCGGGCGGGTGAAGGTGGTCACCGTGGTGGCCACGCCCACTGAGACCGATGACGACGACACCGACGACCATCCCCGGCGCGAGGACAATCGATGAGTACTCCCGAGAACTACCGCAGCGGGTTCGTCAGTTTCGTGGGCCGGCCCAACACGGGCAAGTCCACCCTGACCAACGCGCTGGTGGGCGAGAAGATCGCCATCACCTCCGCCAAACCCCAGACCACGCGGCACGCCATCCGCGGCATCGTCCACCGGCCCGACGCGCAGATCATCCTCGTCGACACCCCGGGCCTGCACCGCCCGCGCACACTGCTCGGGGAACGGCTCAACGCGCTGGTCGAGGACACCTACTCCGACGTCGATCTCATCGGCCTGTGCATCCCCGCCGGCGAGCGGATCGGCCCCGGCGACCGCTGGATCCTCGAACAGGTCCGCAAACTGTGCCCGACCACGCCGCTCCTGGGGCTGGTGACCAAGATCGACACGGTCTCCAAGCAGAAGGTCATGGAGCAGCTCGTCGCCGTCTCCGAGCTCCTCGGGCCGGACTCCGAGGTCGTGCCGGTCTCGGCCGCGTCGGGTGAGCAGGTCGACGTGGTGGCGGACGTCATCGCCTCACTGCTGCCCGAGGGGCCGCAGTTCTACCCGGACGACGTGGTGACCGAGGAGTCCGACGAGACCCGCATGGCCGAGCTCATCCGCGAGGCGGCCCTCGAGGGCGTGCGCGATGAGCTGCCGCACTCGATCGCGGTGACCATCGAGGAGGTCCTGCCGCACGAGGGCCGTGACGACATGGTGGACGTCCACGCCATCGTCTACGTCGAGCGGCAGAGCCAGAAGTCGATCGTGCTCGGCAAGGGCGGGTCCCGCATGCGCGAGGTGGGCACCCGCGCCCGCGCCGGCATCGAGCAGCTCCTCGGTACCAAGGTGTACCTCGACCTGCATGTCAAGGTCCTCAAGGAGTGGCAGCGCGATCCCAAGATGCTGGGGCGCCTGGGCTTCTAGCCCGCCAGTGGGACAATGGACACCGAGCCGTGCGATGCGCGTCGTTCCGCGTGGTCGTGCGGGTGATCGATACGGCGCGGGCGAACACTACGGCGCGGGCGAACGACACGGAAGGAGGCCCGGGTGCATCCCTTCACCGACACGGGCCTCGTCGTGCGCACCTACGACCTGGGCGAGGCCGACCGCATCGTCACCCTGCTGACCGAACGTCACGGCCTCGTCCGCGCCGTGGCCCGCGCCGTACGGCGCACCCGCTCCCGCATGGGCGCCAGCCTCGAGCCGTTCGCGGTGGTGGAGGTGCAGATCGCCCCGGGACGCGGCAGCAGCGGGCTGGGGACGGTCCGCCAGGCCACCAGCCGCGAGTCCCTCGCCCGTCCGCTCGTCGCGGACTACCCCGCGTACACGTCCGGCTGTGTGGTGCTGGAGACCGCTGAACGCCTGGCCGGCGAGGAGGGTGCTCCCACTCCGCGGTTGCTCGGCCTCGCCGTCGGCGCCCTGCGCTCCCTCGCCGAGCACCGCCGCACGCCGGGGCTGGTCGCCGACGCGTTCCTCCTGCGCGCCATGGCCGCCTCCGGCTGGAAACCCGTCCTGGACTGCTGCGTGCGCTGCGGGGCCGTCGGCCCGCACCGGGCGTTCCACGTCGCGTCCGGCGGCACCGTGTGCGTGCACTGCCGGCCGCAGGGGTGTGCAATGCTCTCGCCGGGCGTCGCCGAGCACCTGTCCGCGCTGCTGGCGGGGCGGTGGGACGCCGTCGGGCTGTCCTCGCCCGCGGTCGTCCGGCAGGCCTCCGGCATCGCGGCCGCGCACCTGCAGTGGCATCTCGAGCGCGACCTGCGCAGCCTGCCGCTGGTCGACCGCGGGCTGATCGGCGCGGATGTCGACGGAGTCGTCGCCGCTCGTCCTGATTCCGCTCGGCCCGTCGATGCGGCCTGGCCCGTCGATGCGGCCCGGCCCGCCGATTCCGCCCCCGTCATCCCCGTTGAGGAGCCCCGTGCCCGGACTACCCAGATTCCGTAAGCGTTCCGCGCCGCAGGCGGCCACGGTCCGGCCGCCGACCCCGCATCCGTCGGGGGCGCGGCCGCCGGCCATCCCCGCCGAGTTCGTGCCCGGCCACGTCGCGCTGGTCATGGACGGCAACGGGCGCTGGGCGCAGGAGCGCGGTCTGCCCCGCACCGAGGGGCACAAGCGCGGCGAGGCCGTACTGATGGACGTGGTCCAGGGGTGCATCGAGATGGGCATCCCGTACCTGTCCGCGTACGCGTTCTCCACCGAGAACTGGAAGCGCAGCCCGGAGGAGGTGCGGTTCCTCATGGGCTTCAACCGCGACGTCCTGCGGCGACGTCGCGACGAGATGCACGCCCTCGGGGTGCGCGTGCGGTGGGCCGGCCGGCGACCGCGGCTGTGGGGGTCGGTCATCAAAGAGCTCGAGGAGGCGGAAGAGCTCACCCGCGACAACACGGTCATGACCCTGGCCATGTGCGTGAACTACGGCGGCCGGGCCGAGATCGTCGACGCCGCGCGCGACATCGCCCGCCGTGTGGCCGCCGGCGAGCTGGGGCCCGACGACATCACCGAGGAGAACTTCGCCGACTTCCTCGACGAGCCCGACATGCCGGACGTCGACCTGTTCCTGCGCCCGTCGGGGGAGCTGCGCACGTCGAATTTCCTGCTGTGGCAGAGCGCGTACGCCGAGTTCGTCTTCCAGGACACCTTGTTCCCGGACTTCGATCGCCGAGACCTGTGGGCGGCCTGCCTGGAGTACGCGGAACGCGACCGGCGCTTCGGCGGCGTCGCCCCGGCCTGACGGCGGAGGCTCGTACTCCCGCCGCCAGGCCGCGCATGCCACGCAGCCGCCCCCGGGGCTGGCGTCTCGCTTCCTGGGATGGCGTTTCGCTCCTGAACTTGGCGTCTCGCTCGGGCGGGTTCCGCGCAGCCGCTCCTGGGGATGGCGTCTCGCTCTCGAGCCTGGCGTCTCGCGCGTGGGCATGCCGCGCAGCCGCTCCCGCGGATGGCGTCTCGCGCCTACGGATGTACGCCCGGGAGACAGCCGCGCGCGGGCATGGCGTCTCGCCTGCGCATCGGTACGCGCCAGACGACATGGCGGCGGGCGGCTGTGGCCGGGCGGGCCTGCGGCGGCTCAGTCGGCGGTGGGCTCGGCCCCGGCCTCGGCGCACCGTGCGCAGACGCCGAACAGCTCGACCGTGTGACTGACTTCGGTGAACCCGTGGGCCCGGCCCGCGCGGTGCGCCCACACCTCGACCCCCGGTTCCTCGACCTCCACGGTGAACCCACAGATCCGGCACACCAGGTGATGGTGGTGCGAGTCGGAGCACTTGCGGAAGATCAGCTCTCCGGAGTCGGTGCGCAACACGTCGACGGCGCCGGCGTCGGCCATCGACTGCAGGGTCCGGTACACGGTGGTGAGCCCGATCGTGTCGCCTCGATCGCGCAGCTCGGCGTGCAGGTCCTGCGCTGAACGGAAACCTTTGGACTCGTCGAGGAGACCCGAGATCGCGCTGCGCTGTCGGGTGGAGCGCACGCCGATGGGCCTGCGGGAAGAGGTCATGGCCCTACTGCTCCCCGGCGTGCCCGACGGCCGCCTCGACGATGTTGAGCATGTGCCCGTCGAGCAGCTCGTAGCGCATCTCGCGTCCCTGCCGGTGGGACGAGACCACGCCCGAGGACTTGAGCACACGCAGGTGCTGGCTCACCAGTGGCTGGGCGACCCCCAGAGCGTCGACGAGTTCGTGGACGCACCGCGGCCCCTCCCGCAGCTGCAGGACGATCGCGATGCGCAGCGGCGCGGACAGGGCCCGCAGGAGCTCCCCCGCCGCGGACACCACACGGTCGGGCGGGAGGGGGACCGGGACGGCCCTGTGGTCGGAGTCGTGGACGTCCGCGACCGGTTGGGGACCGGTCGATCGGGGTCCGGGTGCCATCGTCTCCACCTTCCGGGCTCGAGGTCGTACTCGGTCGCCGCCGGCGCCGTGTCGGGTAGGGGACCCCAGTATCCCAGACCCGTGGGGTCGACCGGATACCCTGGTGAGAAGTGCCCGGGCGCAGGCCCGCGCCGAGGTGGTCCACCCCGACACCTCCGCCAACCGACTCATCAGAGGGAGAACCCCCGACGTGGCATCCTCAGCGTCCGTCATCGACACCGTCGTCAATCTCTGCAAGCGCCGGGGACTGGTGTACCAGTGTGGCGAGATCTACGGCGGGACGCGCTCGGCGTGGGACTACGGCCCCCTGGGCGTGGAGCTCAAGGACAACATCAAGAAGCAGTGGTGGCGCACGTTCGTCACGGGCCGCGAGGACGTCGTGGGCTTGGACTCCTCGATCATCCTGCCCCGCCAGGTGTGGCAGGCCTCGGGCCACGTCGAGACCTTCACGGATCCGCTCGTGGAGTGCCGCAACTGCCACACCCGCCTGCGTCAGGACCACCTGCAGGAGGCGTACGCCGCCAAAAAGAAGCTCGACTCGGTGGCCGACGCCCCGATGACCGAGATCGCGTGCCCCAACTGCGGCACCAAGGGGCAGTGGACCGATCCGCAGCTGTTCTCCGGCCTGATGAAGACGTACCTCGGCCCCGTGGACAACGAGACCGGCCTGCACTACCTGCGTCCGGAGACCGCGCAGGGCATCTTCATCAACTACAAGAACGTCATGACCACGGCCCGGCGTAAGCCGCCGTTCGGCATCGGTCAGATCGGCAAGGCGTTCCGCAACGAGATCACCCCCGGCAACTTCATCTTCCGCACCCGCGAGTTCGAGCAGATGGAGATCGAGTTCTTCGTCAAGCCCGATGAGGCCGACGAGTGGTTCAAGCGCTGGGTCGAGGACTGCTGGGACTGGTTCGTCGACCTGGGCATCGACCCGGAGAACATGCGCCGCTTCGACGTCCCCGACGACGAGCGCGCGCACTACTCGGCGGGCACCATCGACTTCGAGTACAAGTTCGGGTTCTCCGGCAACGAGTGGGGCGAACTCATGGGCGTCGCCAACCGCACCGACTACGACCTGACCCAGCACCAGACCCACTCCGGTGAGGATCTGCAGTACTTCGACCAGGCCTCGGGCGAGAAGTACGTGCCCTACGTCATCGAGCCGAGCTTCGGTCTGACCCGGTCGCTCATGGCGTTCCTCATCGACGCCTACACCGAGGACGAGGCCCCCAACGCCAAGGGCGGCGTGGACACCCGCACGGTGCTCAAGCTGGACCGCCGGCTCGCGCCGATCAAAGCCGCGGTGCTGCCGCTGTCCCGCAACGCCGACCTGTCTCCCAAGGCCCGAGACCTGGCGGCCCAGCTGCGGAAGAACTGGAACGTGGACTTCGACGATGCGCAGGCGATCGGCCGACGCTACCGTCGCCACGACGAGATCGGCACCCCGTTCTGCATCACCGTGGACTTCGACACGCTCGAGGACCAGGCCGTCACGATCCGCGAGCGCGACACCATGGCGCAGGAACGCGTGGCCATCGACCAGGTGGAGGGGTACCTCGCCCAGCGCCTGATCGGGTGCTGACGGGCGCCCCTGGCACACTGGTCGGGTGAGAAGTTCCGGGTCCCCGCTCCGCGCGGTGTCCAGGGCCGTCAGCTGGGTCCTGACCATCGCACTGCTGTTGTGCCTGGTCATCCCCGGGTTCATCGCGTTCCGCGTCTGGCACGTCGCGCGGATCGATGACCGCACGCCGGCGGACGCGATCGTCGTGCTGGGGGCCGCCCAGTACAACGGCGTACCGACCCCGGTGTTCCAGGCGCGACTCGAACACGCGGCCCTGCTGTACGACGAGGGGGTCGCGCCGCAGATCATCACGGTCGGCGGTGGTCAGCCCGGTGACCTGTACACCGAGGCCGGGTCCGGCCGGGCCTATCTGACCCGGCTGGGCGTGCCCCCCGAGGCCGTCCTGGCGGTGGAGACCGGAACGAACACCGAGGGCAGCCTGGACGCCGTGGCGCAGACGGTGCGTGACCAGGGCGGACAGTCGGTGGTGTTGGTCAGCGACCCCACGCACTCGTACCGCTCGCGGATGATGGCCCGCGATGCCGGACTGGACGCGTGGACCTCACCGACCCGGCACGGGCCGGCGGTGTGGACCCGCGAGAACCAGATCATGAGCATCATCCGGGAGACCGGCGCGGTGCTCTGGTACCAGTACCACCGGATCGTCGGTAGCGATGTGGACTTCCCGGGATGAGCCGGCGACCCGGGGACGACGGGGGCGGCGACGCCCGGAGGGGACGGGCATGACGGGTTACGCGTACGAGGCGGCGGACGCCGAGCGGCGCGTGGACGAGGGGGCGGGACGCGCCCGGGGCAAGGCCAGTGAGCGCAGTCCGTTCGACCGCGACCGCGCCCGCGTCCTGCACTCGGCTGCACTGCGACGACTCGCCGACAAGACCCAGGTGGTGGGCCCCGGTGACGGGGACACCCCGCGCACCCGGCTCACCCATTCGCTCGAGGTGGCGCAGATCTCGCGCAGCATCGCCGCAGGTCTGGGCTGCGACCCGGACCTGGCGGACCTCGCGGGTCTGAGTCACGACATCGGCCATCCCCCCTACGGCCACAACGGCGAGCGTGCTCTGGACGAGGTCGCCCGCTCCTTCGGCGGTTACGAGGGCAACGCGCAGACCGTGCGGATCCTGTCCCGGCTCGAGCCCAAGGTCGTCGACGGGGACGGTCGCGGGGTGGGGCTGAACCTCACCCGCGCCGCCCTCGACGCGGCCACCAAGTACCCGTGGCTGCCGCGGGAGGGGACGCGGAAGTTCGGTGCCTACCCCGACGACGCCGACACCCTCGCGTGGATCCGGCAGGGCGCGCCCGGGGACACCCGGTGCCTGGAGGCTCAGATCATGGACTTCTCCGACGACGTGGCCTACTCGGTGCACGACGTGGAGGACGCGATCGTCGCCGGCCGACTGGACCTGCGATCGCTGACGGACCGGTCGGAGGTCGCCGCGCTCGCCGAGCTGGGCGCGGCCGAGTTCCGCGGCCCGGACACCGACCAGTTGGAGCAGGCCGCCGGGCGCCTGGGTTCGCTCGAGGTGGTCCGTGCGGTGCAGCCGTTCGACGAGAGCTTCGCCGGGTTCGTCGCGCTCAAGGCCCTCACCAGCGAGCTGGTCGGCCGCTTCGTCATGCCCGCCATCCATGCGACCCGCGAGGTGCACGGCGCGAAGCCGCACGGTCGCTACAGTGCCGATCTCGAGGTGCCGGTCGAGGTCGAGGCCGAGGTCGTCATGCTCAAGACGATGGCCGTCCGCTACGTGATGAGCGATCCGGGGCACCGCCTGAGGCAGGACCGGCAGCGCGACCGGATCCACCGGGTCGCGGAGTTCCTGGCGCAGTCCGCGCCGGCGGGACTCGATCCGGTGCTGCGGCCGCTGTGGGACGCGGCCCCCGACGACGCTGCGCGCATGCGGGTCATCGTCGATCAGATCGCCCTGTACACCGAGAGCCGCCTCGAGCGTGTCGACCGCGCGAGCGCCGGCATCCAGGCCGCCTGGGGCTGACCCCGGGATCCGCGGCTGCCATTCGGCGGGCGCGGCGACCGACCGAGGCGGGCACCCGTCGGTCAGCCGACCGCGCGTGCGACCTCGCCGACCAGCCGGTCCACGCCCACCTCGTCGAGGCTTGAGCCGGGGGTGAATCCCGTGCGCACCACTACGAGATCGGCCGAGGGGACCACCACGACGTACTGCCCGTCGTGACCGGACGCCCAGTAGGCATCGGCCGGCATCCGGTCGAACCGGAGCGGGCCACCGTCACCGGCCTGGTTGAGCCACCACTGGGCGCCGTAGGGCTCGGGTTCGCCGCCGGCCGCGACGCCCGTGGTCGCGTAGTCCATCCACCCCTCTGGAAGGAGCCGCTGTCCGTCCACCTCGCCGTCGTCCATCACGAACTGACCGAACCGCGCCCAGTCCCGGGGACTCGCCCACAGGTACGAGCTGCACACCGACCCGCCGGACGCGTCGGCCTCGAGGACGGCGCTGCGCATGCCGAGCGGGCGGAACAGCAACTCCTCGGCCATCTCGGGTCCCATCCCGGTCCGCTCGTGCAGGAGGTCGCAGAGGATGTTGGTGGTGCCGGAGGAGTACTGGCGGTACTCACCCGGGTTGTGGGCGGGCCGCTGGGACGCGGCGTAGTCGGCCATGTCCGGCTCGAGGTAGAGCATCCGGGTGACCGGGGTGCCGAGGTCGTACTCCTCGTCCCACTCGAGGCCGGAGGTCATGCGCAGCAGGTGGTCGAGTGAGATCCGCGCCCGCTCGTCGGTCCACTCGGGGCGGAGCGCGGTGGTGGCCGGGTCGAGGTCGGCGTCGGGGAATTCGAGCTGCGCACGCCCGACGAGCGTGGAGGCCACGCTCTTGGCCATGGACCAGCCGAGCTGGCGGGTGTCGGGGCCGAAACCGTCGGCGTACCACTCGTCGAGGATCTCGCCGCGATGGACGACGACGAGGCCCCGCGTCCCCTCGTGCGCCGCGGTCTCCTCGAGGGTCGCGGAGACCTCGTCCGGGACGTCGGTCGCCTCGGCGAGCCGGACGCCCGGGCCGCCGTCCTCGCGCAGCGGCGGGGGCGGCTCAGCGCTCTCGGCTCCCGCGGCGCGGCCACCGAGGGCGCAGCCGTGCTCGGAGACGTGCGCGGTCTGCCGGAAGCCGATCCCGAGCACGGAGGCGGTGGCGGTCCCGGCCTCGTCGTCGATCGCCGTGCGCAGGTAGGGCACGAGCGGGTTGGGCGGCAGGTCGGACTCGTGGTCCTCGCGCCCGACGAGGAAGTGCAGGGCGCACGCGTTGTGCGCGGCGTATCCGGTGCCGGTGAGCAGCAGGGGGCGGAAGTACACGCCGGCCGCGACCACGGCGCCGACCAGGAGGACGAGGACCACGAACACCGCGATGAGCACTTTCCGCCGACGTGTCATGAACAGAGAGGGTAGCCAGCGGGTCCGACAGCGCGGTCAGAACCGCCCGCCCGCACCTCCGCCGCCCCAGCCGCCCGCTCCGCCGCCGGAGAATCCGCCGCCCCCGAAGCCCCTGCCGAATCCACCGCCGCCCCCGAGGCCGCCGCCCCAGCTGGAGCCCGAGCCGAAGCTGGACCCGGCGCCGCGCGTCATGCCCTGGATGAGGGCGCCCGCGATCATGCCGCCGACGAGGGCGCCGGTGCCGGAACCGCCGCGCCCGCCGCGCCCGTAGGGGCCGTACGGGCCTCCGTAGCGGCCGGTGTACTGCGGCCGTGAGGCGTCGTCCTGGGCGAGCCGCAGCGCCTCGCGGGCGAGGTTGAGCGCCCGGTCGGCGGCGGGGAACGCGGCCGGACCGACCGTGGCCTCGGCCGTGGCGAGGGAGTTCTTCGCCGAGGCGAGCCGGGTGCGGGCGGCCTGACCGATCACGTACGAGCGGCTGCCGATGAAGTCGTCGGCCTCGCGGAC
>NZ_KV824026.1:0-3043 GCF_001815995.1 Dietzia sp. HMSC21D01
CCCGACGAACTAACGGAGATGCCCACTAGTGACGCCGCGTGACGGGGCCGTGTGTCGTGCGTACGGATCCCGTATCGGACTCCTCACCCCCGCGCCGGCGCGCGGTGAGCGCGGGCACGGGGGTGAGGGGGTGAGGGCGGCGGACCGCGGCCGAAGGGCGCACCGATGGGCGCGCCTCGTGGACGGTCAGTCGACCGTCTCCTTGAGGGTGTCCTCGCGGACGAACAGCAGCAGCACGGTCGCGACGAGGATGAGCGGGACGACGATGTGGTAGATCGGCACCAGGGCGTCGTTGTACGCCCCGACGATCGCGTCGTGCAGGGGACCCGGCAGCCCGGCCAGGATCTCCGGGCTCATGGAGTTTGCACCCGCCCCGTGGGCGAAGGTCTCGGCGACCCGGGCGCCCTCGGGTCCGAGCTGGGCCGCCGCGGCGGGGATGCGCTCGCTCATGAGATCGGCGAGCCGACTGACGAACAGCGAACCGACGATGGCCGAACCCATCGTGCCGCCGATCTGGCGGAAGAAGTTGTTGGACGCGGTCGCGGTGCCGACCATGGTGATGGGGAACGCGTTCTGGACGATCAGCACGAGCAGCTGCATGCACAGGCCGAGCCCGAAACCGAACACGAAGAGAACCACGCCCAGGTGGACAAGGGTGTCACCGGCCTGCAGCGAGCCGATGAACCAGAGCCCGACGGCCATGATGAGAGTGCCGACGACGGGGTACCACTTGTAGCGGCCGGTGCGGCTGACGATGTTGCCGACGACGATGGACGTGCCCATCATGCCGATCATCATGGGGATCATCATGAGGCCGGCCGCGGTGGGGCCGAGACCGTGGACCATCTGGATGTACGTGGGCAGGTAGGCCATGCACCCGAACATCGCTACGCCGATCAGGAGCCCGGCGGCGGTCGAGACCGAGAAGTTGCGCTCGGCGAACAGCGTCATCGGGATCAGCGGGTGAGGGGAACGACGCTCTACCCGGACGAAGGCCACGGCGCACACGAGGAACAGCGCGCCCATGCCGAGGATGACCGGGTCGGTCCAGTCGTAGCGGTTGCCGCCCCACGACGAGAGAAGGATGAGTGCGGTGGTGCTGATGGCCATGAGCACCGTGCCGGGCCAGTCGGTGCGGCGTCCGCTCCCGCGGTTGGGCAGGCGCAGCCAGACGACGGCCACGACGAGGGCGATCAGGCACACCGGGAGGTTGAACCACAGCGCCCACCGCCAGCCGGGCCCCTCGGTGAAGAATCCGCCGAGGAGCGGGCCGAGGACGGAGGACAGCCCGAAGACGGCGCCCATGACGCCCATGTACCGTCCGCGCTGTCGGGCGGGGACGACGTCGGCGACGATGGCCTGGGACAGGACCATGAGGCCGCCGCCGCCGAGACCCTGGACGGCACGGGCAGCGATGAGCAGGTCGATGTTCGAGGCGAGAGCGCCGAGTAGCGAACCGGCCGAGAACAGCAGGATGGCGGCGACGAACAGCGGCTTGCGGCCGATCTGGTCCCCGAGCTTGCCGTACACGGGCAGGCCGATCGTCATGGTGAGCAGGTAGACGGTGATGACCCAGCTCATGCGGTCGACGCCGCCGAGGTCGGCGACGATCGTGGGCAGCGCGGTGGCGAAGATCATCTGCCCCAGGGACACGATGAGCATCCCCAGCAGCAGCGAAGTGAACACCAGCGGGACGTTGTGCGGCGTCGGCGCCGGGGTAAGGGGGCGCTCGGCACCGGGCGGTGCCGCGGTGGTGCGGATGTCAGTCTCACTCATGCGGGATCCCGTCGGTGGTGATGGCGGTGGAGGAGGGCTCGCCGACGAGCACGGCGAGCTGGCGCAGGGCTGTGGCGCAGTCGGCGTGGAGGTCGTCGAAGGAGGCGGAGTCGCGGTTCAGCCAGGTGGCCATGCCGAGGTTCCCCGAGGCGGCGACGAGCGCGACGCACGCGCGTGCCTCGGCCTCGGCGCTCACCCCGGGCAGTCGGCGCAGCCGCGGATGCCGGTCGAGGTGGCGGGACACGAGGTCCACGAGCTCGATCTGGAACCGGTACGAGGCGGTCATCCGCGCAGCACCGAGCTGCGGCTCGGCCCGGAAGATGTCACGCCGGCGTTGGACGAGCATGGCTGTCTGCTCCCTGTCCGCGATGCGGGTGGCCGCGAAGCCTGCGAGAAAGACCCGCATCAGCGCGCGTGGGACGTCCGGATCGACCCCGTCAAGGAAGTCTTCGCGCTCGGCCTCGGGGACGTCCTGCGGGCTGGCGCCGATGACCGCGGCCTCCTTGGAGGCGACGTAGTTGAAGAACGTGCGCTTGGAGACCTCGGCGGCCGCGCAGATCTGGTCGACCGTCACCGCGTCGTACCCGTGCTCGAGGACCAACGCGGTGGCGGCGTCCTCGATGGCGAGGAGGGTCGCGCGGCGCTTCCGGTCGCGCAGGGAGTCGTCACGCCGAGCGTCCGCACGAGGGGGAGCGTGGGGGGCCTGCAGGGAGGCGTCGGGGGGAGAGCTCACGGAGGAATCCTAACGGAAAAAGTAGACCGAGTGCATCTTTGTACCGGGTGAAGTCTGCCGCGCGCCCCGATTTGGTTCCGCGTCCACCTGTCGGCTACTGTGGTGGAGCAGCGAGCAAGGCCCCCGTCGTCTAGCGGCCTAGGACGCCGCCCTCTCACGGCGGTAGCGTGGGTTCGAATCCCATCGGGGGTACGAGGGAGGCCGTCCCGGTTCGTCACTGACGAGCCGGGACGTTCCGCATTTCGGGGTGCGTGCGAAGATCACCGCGTGACCTCGCGCCGTGACCTGTTCCGCCTCGCCGTGGGGGCCGGCCTGTCCCTCGCCGCACTCGGTGCGTGCGGCGCGGAGAAGGGGGCGACGACGACGAGCCCGTCCGCCACCCCGACGGACCCGCTCGCCCCTCCCGAGCCGGTCCGGACACCGACGCCGGACGCGCCGCCGCGCCGTCTCCTCGCACTCTCCTCGGCCGATCTCGACGTCCTGCACGCGCTCGACCGCGAGCCGGAGGCCGCGTGGGCGGTCGACGGCACGGGA
>NZ_KV824027.1:0-5927 GCF_001815995.1 Dietzia sp. HMSC21D01
GGAGGCGCGGGGCGACCGGTGCGCGGTCCCCGACCCGGACGAGCCGCCGCCGGCGAGCACCGCGCGCAGCGGTGAGAGCGTGTCGTTGGTGACGACCCCGTCCCACACCAGGTCCCAGACGGCGTCGCGCACCGCGGCCTCGGGGACGGCGGGTGCGGGGTCGGTAGGGGCGGGGTTCACGGGCCCAGCGTCGGTAGGGGCGGTGAGTGCGCTCCTCACCGTGGTGACGATGTCGCGGAAGAACAGGGCTCCGCCGCGCAGGGAGTCGACGACGGCGAGGTGGACCGGCCCCTCCGGCTGCGGTCGCCCCAGGGGCAGGGTGGCGCCGGCGGAATCGGCCGGGTGCAGGGAGATCCAGCCGTCGCGGGATCCGGCACGTCCACGCCCGCTCCAGATGACCTCTCCCCCGGCGAGGAGTTCGTCGAGCATCGCCGGAGAGTAGTCGCTCACCCGGGGCGCCAAGACGAGTGGTTCGAGGGCGGAGGCGGGAAGCGCGAGCCCGTCGAGTTGCTCGATCACTGCGAGCAGCCCGTCGACACCGGATTCGGCACCCGCCCGCGCGCCACCGCCAGCACCGCCGCCTGACCCGAGGCTCTGCCACCCGGGCAGGAAGCGGCCCAGCGCGGAGTGGGACACCGGCTCGATCTGCGAGCGCAGCGCGGCCAGCGACCTGCGGCGGATGTGGCGCAGCACCTCGGCGTCGCACCACTCGGGCCCCGTCGCGCCGGGACGGAACTCGCCGGCCAGCAGCGTGCCGGAGGAGGTGAGTCTGTCGAGCACGCCGCGTGCGACCGCCACGCCGAGTCCGAATCGCTCGGCGACCGCCTCGACAGAGAAGGGGCCGTGGGTCCGCGCGTAGCGGCGGATCAACTCACCCAGCGGGTCGTCCACGTCGCCGAGGAAGGCCGACGGCACGCCGGGCGGAGGCGGGACGCCGAGGCCGTCGCGGAGCCGGGCCACGTCCTCGACCCCGGCCCACCAGCTGCGGCCGGAGTGCTCCACCGGGACGATCCGCCACGTCCGGGCCAACTCGTCGAGCCAGCCCGGGACCCCGTCGGGATCGGCGGACCGCGCGGCGATCTCGTCGACGGTGAGCGGACCGAGCAGCCGGAGCAGGTCGACCACCGCCTCGGCGTCGCGCGCCGCTCGCTCGGGTTCGAGATGCTGCAGGCGTCGCTCGATCGAGTCGAGGACCTCCACGTCGAGCAGTTCGCGCAGCTCGACGCGGCCCAGCAGCTGACCGAGCAGGCCGGGATCGATGCTCAGTGCGGCGGCCCGCTTCTCGGCGAGCGGGGAGTCGCCCTCGTAGAGGAAGGCGCCGACGTAGTCGAAGAGCAGCGACTGCGCGAACGGCGAGGCGCCGGGCGTGTCCACCTCGACGATCCGCACGCTGCGCGACTCGATCTCCCCCAGAAGCCGCTCGAGCGCGGGCACGTCGTAGACGTCCTGGAGGCACTCACGCACCGCCTCGAGGATCATCGGGAAGTCCGGATAGCGGCGCGCGACGTCGAGGAGCTGCGCGGACTTCTGACGCTGCTGCCACAACGGGGCCCGCCGGCCCGGATCCAGCCGGGGGAACAGCAGGGCGCGCGCGGAACACTCGCGGAAGCGTGAGGCGAACAGCGCGGACCCGCCCACGTGCCGGGTCACCAGGTCGACCGCCTCCTCCGCAGAGATCGCGAACGTCTCGGCTCCCGGGCGCGCGCCCCCCTCGCCGTCGTCACCCGTATCGGGGACCCGGAGGATGATGCCGTCGTCGGATACCACCGGCACCGCGTCGAAGCCGTGCGCGGCGGCCAGCCGGGCGCGCACCGCCTCCGCCCACGGCCAGTGCACCCGCGCGCCGAACGGCGAGTGCAGCACGATCCGCCAGTCCCCCACCTCGTCGCGGAACCGCTCCACGACCAGGGTCGTGTCGCTGGGCACGTGGCCGGTCGCCTCGCGCTGATCTGCCAGGTACCGCCGGAGATTGGCGGCGGCGTAGGCGTCGAGGCCAGCGGCGTCCAGGCGCGCGGTGACCTCCGCCTCCGACCCGGCCGACACCTCGCGAAGGAACCCGCCGAGGGCGCGGCCGAGTTCGGCGGGCCGGCCCTGGTCGTCACCCAGCCAGAACGGCAGCCGGCCGGTGCCGCCGGGCGCGGGAGAGACCAGCACGCGGTCGTGGGTGATCTCCTCGACGCGCCAGCTGGAGGCCCCGAGCGCGAATACGTCACCAACACGCGACTCGTAGACCATCTCCTCGTCCAACTCGCCGACGCGGGTGGCCTTCTCCCCCACCATGAACACGCCGAACAGGCCGCGGTCCGGGATGGTGCCGCCGGAGGTGACGGCCAGTCGCTGGGCGCCGGGGCGGCCGGTGAGGGTGCCGGCGTCGCGGTCCCACACCAGGCGTGGCTTGAGCTCGGCGAAGTCCGCGGACGGGTACTTGCCGGCGAGCATGTCGAGGGTGGCCTCGAACGCGGACCGCGGCAGACCGGCGTACGGGGCGGTGCGCCGGACGGCCGAGAACCACTCCTCCACGTCGATCGGCTCGAGTGCGCACGCGGCCACGGTCTGCTGCGCCAGCACGTCGAGCGGGTTGGCGATCACCGTGAGTTCCTCGATCGCGCCGGCGAGCATCCGCTCCACCGTCACCGCGCTGTGGACGAGGTCAGCGCGGTGCTTGGGGTAGACCACGGCCCGCGACACCTCGCCGACCTGGTGTCCCGCGCGCCCCACGCGCTGCAGCCCCGAGGCCACCGACGGCGGGGACTCGACCTGAACGACCAGATCCACCGCGCCCATGTCGATGCCCAGCTCGAGCGAGGAGGTCGCCACCACCGCGCGGAGCCGGCCGGACTTGAGCGCGTCCTCGATGATTGCCCGGCGTTCCTTGGACACCGACCCGTGGTGGGCCATGGCCAGTTCCGGCGGCGCCCCGCGCGAGACCTCCGACGGCACCATGAGCTGCGCGGGCGGCCGGGCGGGGGGCTCGGGGAGCGAGCCCGGATCGGTGTCCTCGGCGTAGATCTCGTTGAGCCTCGCGGTGAGCCGCTCGGCCAGGCGCCGGGAGTTGACGAACACGATCGTCGAGCGGTGGGCGGTCACGAGGTCCACGACCTGACGCTCGACGTGGGGCCAGATGGAGCCCTGACCCGGGGTGCCGGGCGGCGCGGTGACCTCCGGGGCCGACGAGGACAGGTCCGCCATGTCCTCCACCGGAACGCGCACCGAGAGCTCGAAGCCCTTGTCCGACCCCGGCGCCACGATCGTGGTGGGCCGCTCCCCCGCGAGGAAGCGGGCGACCTCGCTGTGCGGCCGCACCGTCGCCGACAGCCCCACCCGCTGCGCGGGCGTGTCGAGCAGCTCGTCGAGCCGCTCGAGGCTGAGAGCGAGATGCGCGCCCCGCTTGCTGCCGGCGACCGCGTGGATCTCGTCGATGATCACCGTGTCCACCGTGGCGAGGGTCTCCCGCGCGGCGGAGGTGAGGAGCAGGAACAGCGACTCCGGGGTGGTCACGAGGATGTGCGGCGGCCGGGCGCGCTGGCGGCGACGCTCGTCAGGCGGGGTGTCACCGGTGCGGATACCGACGGTGACGTCCGGCGTCGGCACCCCCATCGACGCGGCCTCGCGTGCGATCCCCGCGAGCGGCGCGCGCAGGTTGCGCTCGACGTCCACCGCGAGGGCCTTGAGCGGCGAGATGTAGAGGACTCGGGTGCCTGGTCCGCGGTCCGGCGCGCCGTCCCGGTCACCCAGGAGCAACCCGTCGAGCGCGGCGAGGAACGCCGACAGGGTCTTGCCCGAACCGGTGGGCGCCACGACGAGGGTGTGCGATCCGCCGGCGAGCGCGGTCCACGCCCCCTCCTGGGCCGCTGTGGGCGCGTCGAACGCGCCTCGGAACCAGGAGGCGGTGGCCGGGTGGAACCGGTCCAGGGCGGCGGGCATGAAGTCATGATGGCCTACGACTACGACAGAGCGGCCTACGACAGAGCGGCCTACGACAGAGCGGCCTACGACAGCGCGGTCCAGGACAGCGCGGCCTGCTCCGTAGAGTGAGGGCATGCGCGAACTCAGCGACCACGACCTGGCCTACCACCTCGCCACGGGCATCGGGGACATCGTCCGGGGCACCCGGGCCGGCGGGTTGCTGCACGGGCGGTCGCTCGCGCGGGTCGCCAACGAGGTCGCCCAGAACTGGACCGACGAGGTGCTCGCGGTGCACCGGCCGGACGACGGCACCCTCTCGGAGGGCGTCTCCGACGACCTGAGCCGCCTGGACAAGTCGCGCGTGTGGATCATCGACGTGATCGACGGAACCAAGGAGTTCTCGACCGGCCGCTCGGACTGGTCGGTGCACGTGGCGCTCGTGGTGGACGGCCGGCCCGCCCTCGCCTCGGTGGGCTTGCCCGACTCGGGCCGGGTGTTCCGGTCGGACCAGGTCGATCACGTCGACGGGCCGCTCTCCGGCACGATGGTGATCAGCCGCAACAACCCACCGGCCGGCGTGCACGAGATCGCCGACGAGCTCGGGCTACGCGTGCGTCCGATGGGCTCCGCCGGGGCCAAGATGCTCTCGGTGCTGCTCGGCGACGCCGACGTCTATCTCCACGCCGGCGGGCAGTACGAGTGGGACCAGGCCGCGCCGGTCGCGGTGGCGTTGGCGTCCGGGTTGCACGCGTCCCGGCCCGACGGTTCTCCGATCGAGTTCAACAAGTCCGACGCCCACTCCCCGGACATCCTCGTGTGCCGGCCGGATCTCACGGAGAAGGTGCTGGCCGCCACGGCGGGCTGGTCGGTGTGAGCTTCAGTGGGTCGGTGTGAGCTGAGTGGGTCGGCCCCGGGATTTTCAGTAGACTCCGCCTCATGACCGTCCCCACCCCGTACGAGGATCTGCTCCGGCTCGTCCTGGAAGAGGGCACCCCGAAGGCGGATCGCACGGGAACGGGCACGCGAAGCCTCTTCGGCCACCAGATCAGGTACGACCTCGCCGCCGGCTTCCCCCTCCTCACGACCAAGCGGGTCCACTTCAAGTCGGTCGCCTACGAGCTGCTGTGGTTCCTGCGCGGCGACTCGAACGTGCGGTGGCTGCAGGACCACGGCGTGAGCATCTGGGACGAGTGGGCGGACCAGGCCGGCGAGCTCGGCCCCGTCTACGGCGTCCAGTGGCGGTCGTGGCCCACCCCGGACGGCCGGCACATCGACCAGATCGCGGCGGCCGTGGACCTGCTGCGTACGGACCCGGACTCGCGGCGCAACATCGTCAGCGCGTGGAACGTCAGCGAACTCTCGCAGATGGCGCTGCCACCGTGTCACCTGCTGTTCCAGTTCTACGTGGCCGACGGCAAGCTCAGCTGCCAGCTCTACCAGCGCAGCGCCGACCTCTTCCTGGGCGTGCCGTTCAACATCGCCTCCTACTCCCTGCTCACGCACATGGTCGCGCAGCAGGTAGGCCTCGAGGTGGGCGAGTTCATCTGGACCGGCGGGGACTGCCACATCTACGACAACCATGTCGAGCAGGTGCGCACCCAGCTGGAGCGTGAGCCGTACCCGTACCCGGAGCTACGGCTACGGAAGGCGGAGTCGATCTTCGACTACCGTTTCGAGGACTTCGAGGTCGTCGGTTACGAGCACCACCCGGGCATCAAGGCCCCGGTCGCGGTCTGAGCCGGCGCCGTGGCGGTGCGGATGGTGTGGGCGCAGGCCCGCGGCGGGGTGATCGGTGACGGCCGGGATATGCCGTGGCATATCCCCGAGGACCTGGCCTTCTTCAAGCAGGCCACCGTCGGCCGCCCCGTGGTGATGGGCCGCGCGACGTGGGACTCTCTGCCGGAGCGCTTCCGCCCTCTGCCGGGACGCCGCAACATCGTGTGCACGCGGGACCCCGGGTGGGCGGCCGACGGCGCCGAGCGCGCCGGGTCGGTGGACGCCGCGTTGGCCTCGGCGGGCCG
>NZ_KV824028.1:0-4669 GCF_001815995.1 Dietzia sp. HMSC21D01
GGCGACCGCCACGACAGCGGTCGCGGCGGTCGCGGTGGTGACCGCGTCACGGCGGTCCCACGAGGCGGAGCGGGCCACGTCCGGCTCGGTCAGTCCCTGTAGGACGTCGTCGAACAGCGGGGCGGGCGTCGGCACCGGGCGGTGGTCCAGCACGAGTATCTCGCCGTCGTGGACGCGCTGCTGGGCGAGGGTCTCCGACACGGCCAGCGGGCCGCCGGCCAGTCGGGACAGCTGCCAGGACCCGCCGGTGCCGCCGCCCATCCGGGCGTCGACGTCCACCCCCGACGCCGGGCCCGCGGCCGCGCGGATGTGGTCGCGGACGAGGTCCACGACCTCCGGGATCACCGCGACCAGCTCGAGGTGGGCGGGCAGACTCAGATCCACCCGGGTGGAGCGGCACACCACCGACACCCGGCGCTGGTCCAGGGGTTCGACGCCCGCGGCGACGCCCCTGATCTCACTGTCCGCCGACATCTCACCGACCTCCTGCTCGTTCCCGGTTGGTGCCCCCGCCAGGACGTGTACTGCCCTAACATCGCCACCCGATACGCCGATCATTGTCGGGGCGGAAGGGCGCTCGTGGGGGCCCCAACTCCCGGCGGCGCGCCGCGCGCCCGTCGGCAGTGGAGGGGACGATCGCAGATGACGCACACGGGTGCCGCTGATGGGTGACGTCGTGTTCGCGCGCGCCGAGAAGCTCGACGCCCCGCCCATACCCGGCGGCGAGATCGCGCTGCAGGCGCCGCCCGCCCTGCCGCGGCCGACCCCGCGTCCGCTCATCCAGATCGTGCTGCCGATCGTCCTGGTGGTGGCCGTGGGCGGGATGGTCGTGGTGATGATGCGCACGGGAATGATGCGCAACCCCGTGTTCATGCTCTTCCCCGTGATGATGGCCGTCTCGGCGGTGGGCATGCTCGCCGGCACGCTGACCGGCGGGAGCAAGACCGCCGAGACGGACGAACTGCGCAAGGACTACCTGCGCTACCTCGGTCAGACCAGGGACATCGTCCGTGAGACCGCGGCCGCGCAGCGGGCGGCCGCACTGTGGCGCCACCCGGACCCCGTCGAGCTGCCCGCGCTCGTCGGTACGCCCCGCATGTGGGAGCGCGACGAGTCGGATCCCGACGACCTCACCATCCGCGTGGGCCCCGGCCGCCAGTCGCTCGCGACCCGGCTCGAGGCCCCGGACGCCGGTCCCGTCGACGACCTGGAGCCGGTGTCGGTGGTGAGCATGCGACGCTTCGTCCGCGTGCACTCGGTGGTCGACGAGCTGCCCGTCGCGCTGGAACTGCGCGCGTTCGCCGCCCTGTCCCTCGACGGCGACGTCGACCGCGTACGCGCCGCCGTACGCGCCATGATCGCCGGCCTCGTGGTGGCCCACGGTCCCGACCGGGTCCGCGTCGCGGTG
Organism: Dietzia sp. HMSC21D01; assembly: GCF_001815995.1. Taxonomy (NCBI): domain Bacteria; kingdom Bacillati; phylum Actinomycetota; class Actinomycetes; order Mycobacteriales; family Dietziaceae; genus Dietzia; species Dietzia sp. HMSC21D01. The sequence continues at coordinate 1,409 of NZ_KV824028.1, forward strand.
GCCGCGAGCGAGGGCGACGCCCGCCGGGCCTGGGAGTGGCTCAAATGGCTCCCGCACCACGAACACCCCGTCTACACCGACGGCGGCGGGCGGGTCCGGCTCACCGAGTTCTCGCTCGCCGGGGTCGAGTCGATGCTCGGGACCGACCTCTCGGACCGTCCCGCCTTCTCCCCGAGCGCGGCCGGTGTCCCGGGGCGGGCGCACCTCGTCGTCGTCGTCGACGGGGTCGGCGTCACCGGCGCCGAGCGTCTCCTGGCCGAGGACGGTCTCGACGGCGTCACGGTGCTCGAGGTCTCCGGCAGCCGCGCCGGGCAGCTGCGCGACCTCGCGCTGCGCCGGGGTCTGTGCATCCGCGTCGACGATGATCGTGTGGCGCGCGTCCGCACCGAGGCGGGGGAGGAGGAGGTCGCGTGTGTCGACGCGATGAGCCCGCCGGAGGCCGAACGCCTGGCCATGGCGCTGTCGCGCTACCGGCCCGCCGACACGGTGACCCACGCCGACGGCTCCACCTCGACCCGCCGCGCGCCCGGCCTGCCCGACCTGCTGGGGATCGGCGTGGCCACCCAGGTCGACCCGGCGGTCGCGTGGCGACGCCGCGGCGAGCGCGACCGGCTGCGCGTGCCCGTGGGGGTTAGTCCTGACGGCGCGCCTGTGGAGCTGGACCTCAAGGAGGCAGCTCACGGTGGCATGGGTCCGCACGGGCTGTGCATCGGCGCGACCGGATCCGGCAAGTCCGAGTTTTTGCGCACCCTCGTGCTGGGCCTCGTCGCCACCCACGACCCCGATTCGCTCAATCTCGTGCTGGTGGACTTCAAGGGCGGCGCCACGTTCCTCGGGCTGGAGTCGCTGGCGCACGTCGCCGCGGTCATCACCAACCTGCAGGCCGAGGTCACCATGGTGGACCGCATGCGGGACGCCCTCGAGGGGGAGCTCACCCGGCGCCAGGAGGTGCTCCGCGCGGCCGGCAATTACTCGAACGTCGCGGAGTACGAGGCCGCCCGCGCCAAGGGCGCCCCGCTGGACCCGCTCCCCGCGCTGGTGATCGTGGTCGACGAGTTCTCCGAACTGCTGTCCTCCAAGCCCGAGTTCGCCGAGCTGTTCCTCACGATCGGGCGCCTCGGGCGGTCCCTGCACATCCACCTGCTGCTCGCCTCCCAGCGCCTCGAGGAGGGACGGCTGCGCGGGCTGGACAGCCACCTGTCCTACCGGATCGCGCTCAAGACGTTCTCGGCCACCGAGTCCCGCACGGTTCTGGGCGTGACCGACGCCTACCACCTGCCCGCGACCCCGGGCGCCGGCTACCTCAAGGTGGACGCCGGCGACCCGGTGCGGTTCGACGCCGCCTATGTCTCCGGTCCGTACACCGAGGACCGACGCCTCGACGGTTCCACGGTGGCCATGGTCGCCGCCCGGGCCGCGGTGCGGCCGTTCACCGCCTGGTACATGCCGGTGCCGACCCCACCGGTGGTGATCGGAGGCGACGACGAGGAGGACCTCGTTCCCGGGGACGGCGCGGACACCGACGGCGCGGAGGGGGCGGCGAGCCTCCTCGACGTCCTGGTGGGCCGGCTCGCCGGGCACGGCCGACCCGCGCACGAGGTGTGGCTGGCCCCTCTGGGGGAGGGGGCACCGCTGGACTCGGCCGTGGGCACCGAACCGACGGGCACCGAACCGACGGGCACCGAGCCGACCGGCTCGGACCCGGCGGGGGCCGCGATCGCGGCCGTCCGGCCGGTCGGGCTGCGGTTCCCGCTCGCCGAGGTGGACCTGCCGTTCGAGCAGCGCCGCGACACCTGGTACGTGGACCTGTCCGGGGCCGACGGCAACGTCGCCGTCGTCGGCGGCACCCGCTCCGGCAAGTCGACGACGCTGTGCACCCTCGTGCTGTCCGCGGCCGCGACCACCGAGCCCGACCGGCTGTCGGTATACGTCGTGGACCTCGGCGGCGGACTGCTGCAGTCAGTCGCGGACCTGCCGCACGTGGGCGGGGTCGCCCGCCGCGGCGAGGAGGAGAGAATCCGGCGCACGATCGCCGAGGTGGACGCCGAGCGTCGTCGTCGCGAGACCGCCTTCCACGAGGCGGGTATCACCTCCGTCGACCAGGCGCGCCGTCGGGAGATCGACCGGAACGGGCGCCCCGTGGCGGAGTACCCCGACGTCCTTTTGGTACTCGACGGATGGCAGGCCCTGCGCACCGAGTTCGAGGACCTCGAGGCCGTGGTCCTGGGCCTGGCCGCGGACGGGCTGTCCTATGGGATCCACGTGGTGTTGTCCGCCTCCCGCTGGGCGGACCTGCGGCCGGCGCTGCGCGACGCCCTCGGTACCAGGGTCGAGCTGCGCCTGGGTGATCCCACCGATTCCATGATCGACCGGCGCGCGGCGATGACGGTCCCGGCCGCCCCGGGGCGGGGACTCACCCGCACCCGCGATCACATGCTGGTCTACCAGCCCCGGCTCGACGGTCGGGTCGACCCGGAGGGTATGGCCGACGCGACCGCCGAGGCCTCGCGTCACCTCGCCCGGCGGTGGCGCGCCCGGGTGGGCGACGTCGGCGCCGCCCCCGTCCGGATGCTGCCCGAGGTGCTGCCCTACGCGCAGGTCGCGAGCCTGGCCCGTCCCGACGCCGACGGTCGTCGCACCCGCCTCCCGCTCGGCGTGGACGAGGCCGACCTCACGGTGGTCTACGCCGACCTGGAGGGCGACCCGCTCATGCTGGTGCTGGGCGACTCGGAGTGCGGGAAGACCTCCCTTCTGCGGTCGCTGTCCCGCGGGCTGGTCGCGGGGAACACCCCCGAACACGCCAAGCTCATCGTGGTGGACTACCGGCGCACGATGCTCGGCGAGGTCACCGGGGACCACCTCGCGGGATACGCGCCCACCGAGACGGCCCTCGTGCCCATGGTCGAGCACCTGGCGCAGGTCCTCGACGAGCGCATGCCCGGCGCCGACGTCACGGCCGAGGAGCTGCGCGCGCGGTCGTGGTGGAGCGGACCCAGGATCTACCTCCTCGTCGACGACCTCGACCTCGTCATCACGGGAGGGGGCAACCCGCTGCAGCCCCTGGCGCGCTTCCTGCCGCACGCCCGGGACATCGGCCTGTCGGTCGTCCTGGCCCGGCGCAGCGCCGGCGCCTCGCGCGCGCTGTTCGACCCGTTCGTCGCCCGGATCCGCGACCTGGGCGGCGCGGGTCTCGTCATGTCCGGCAGCCGCGAGGAGGGGCCGCTGCTCGGAGGGGTGCGACCCGGCCCGCTGCCCGCGGGG
>NZ_KV824029.1:0-3994 GCF_001815995.1 Dietzia sp. HMSC21D01
CGGCCGACGGTGGCCTGCTTGAAGAAGGCCGGGTCGGACCCGGCGGGCAGTCCGCTCAGCGCCACCTCGAGTTCGGCGGGGCAGGTGGCCGCCCAGATCTGGGCGGCGCGGTCGGAGAACTCGGCGAGCGAGAGCTCACCGCGCCCCACCATCGCCTCCAGTCGCCGTTGGGCCAGTGCTCTGGGGTCGTTGTCCTGCTCCGGATCCATGGCCTCAGATTACCCAGCGACCGGGTGCCTGTTGGGAGGGCCCGGAACGCCAGACCCCGCGGGGTCGGTGTAGGTCCGGGTCGTGGGCCGCCGCGGTCGGTCCTCGTGCACGATGATGCCGCGCACCATGCCCTCGCCGCCCGCCTCCATCATCTCGTAGCCCTCGTTGACCTGGTCGAGGGTGAAGCGGTGGGTGACGAGCTCGTCGAGCTTGAGCTGCTTCTCGTCCCACAGACGCAGGATGTTGGGGATGTCGTGGAACGCGTTGGCCGACCCGAAGAGCGACCCCTTGATGACCTTCTCGTACTGGGAGACGAACAGTCCGGTGAGGGTGATCGACTGGTTGTCGAGGCCGCCCATCGAGGTGAGCACCACGACACCGCGCTTGCCGACCATGTCGACGGCGTCGGCGGTGACCTTGGCGTCGGCCACGCCGATCGTGATGATGGCCTTCTCCGCCATGAGGCCCCAGGTCAACCCGGGCAGCTCTGCCTTAGCCTGCTCGACGTCCGTGTAGACGTGGGTGGCACCGAACTCTCTGGCCTTGGCGAGCTTGGTCTCGTCGGTGTCGATCGCGAGGATGAAGCGGGCGCCGGCGTGCCTGGCGCCCTGGATCGCGTTGATGCCGATGCCACCGATGCCGAAGACCACGACGGTGTCTCCGGCCTTGACGTCGGCGGAGTAGACCGCCGAGCCCCACCCCGTGGTGACACCGCAGCCGACGAGCGCGGCGACCTCGAAGGGGATCCAGTCCTGGATCTTGACCACCGAGTTCATGTTGGCGACGGTGTACTGGGAGAACGTTCCGAGCGTGCACATGGCGCCGGCGGTCTCGCCATTGTCCAGGGCGAAGGGGTACCGGCCGTCGGCCATGACGCCGAAGGTGCCGTTCAGGCCGCCGTCGCAGAGGTTGGACATGCCACGGGCACACGCCGGGCACTTGCCGCACGCGGGGATGAACGAGCCCACCACGTGGTCACCGGGCTGGACGTGGGTGACCCCCTCACCGACGGCCTCGACCACGCCCGCACCCTCGTGCCCCAGGACGATCGGGAGCCGACCGGGCAGGTCCCCGGTCCGCATGTGCAGGTCCGAGTGGCACAGGCCGGCGACCTTCCACTTGACCAGCACCTCACCGAAGTGGGGTCCGTCGAGCTCGGCCTCGACGATCTCGAACGGCTTGCCGAGCTCACGGGCGATTACGGCCTTGGTCTTCACTGCGACTCCCTCCGGGCGCGACGGTGGTAATCACCGTCACTGGAACGTGTTCTCGTCACACTAACCCCGGTTCTGACATCTGTGGGGTGGCTACAAGAACGTGTTCTCCCCCCGGAGGGAGCGCGGTGCGGACCAGAGGTCCCGGATCCGCGCGCGGGGATTCAGGCCTGGGCGTCGCCCTGCTGGGCCTGCGCCTCCTCGACGGCCTTGCGGACCTCGTCCATGTCGAGTCCCTTGATCTGCTCGACCAGGTCGTCCAGGGCCTGCTCCGGGATCGCACCCGAGTGACGGAAGACGGCGATGCCCTCACGGAACGCCATCAGCGTCGGGATCGACTGGATCTGCAGCATCGCACCGAGCTGCTGCTCGGCGTCGGTGTCGACCTTCGCGAAGGTCACCTCGGGATGCTTGCCCGACACCTTCTCGTAGACCGGGCCGAAGGCCTTGCACGGGCCACACCACTCGGCCCAGAAGTCCACCAGGACGATGTCGTTCTCGGTGACGGTCTTCTCGAACTCGGCGGTCGTGATGTCGACGGTGCTCATACGAATGCCCTCCTTGCGCGTACGGGGCGACTCTCGACCCGTCTGCTTGTCGCCAGCCTACGGATCGCGCGGGCCGGCGACGAGATTCCCCGGCCACCGATACACGGACGGGTATCGACGACCGCTCATCCAGGGCAACGTACACGGAGTGGGGTTATTCCCCGGACGCCCCCGCGCCGCGGCTCGTCGGGGACTCAGCGGAGGGGCGGCGAATCGAGCACCTCGGCCAGGAACCACTCGAGCTGGTCGAGGAACACGGCGTTGTCGTCGCCGGCGACCATGTGACCGGCGTCGGCGACCTCCGTGGTGTGGGCGTGCGGGAGCAGCTCGAGCAGATGCTGCACGGAGTCGTCGCTGACGATGTCCGATGCCGACCCGCGGATGAGCAGGGTGGGCTGGGTGATCCTCGGGACGAGCTCCTCGAAGAAGGCGTTGCCGATCTCGGTGTTGTCGGCCGAGGCGTTGCCGGCGAAGCGGGGGTCCCAGTGCCAGTGCCACCGCCCGTCCTCGCGCAGCCGTAGGTTCTTGCGCAGGCCGTCGGGGTTCGGGGGCCGCTTTCGCTGGGGCTGGTAGGCGGCTATCGCGTCCGCGGCCTCCTCGAGGCTCGCGAACCCGTCGAATCCGGAGCGCATGAACTCTCCCACCCTCTCGACGCCTTCAGCCTCGAGCCTGGGGGTGACGTCGACCAGGACGAGCGCGCGGGCGACGTCCTTCCCGGCGCCCAGCGAGAGCATCGCGGTCATGCCGCCGAGCGAGGCGCCGACGACGACCGGACGCCGCTCGGGGAAGCGCTCCGCGACGATCGCCTCGAGATCGGCGGCGAGGCGGTGGATGTCGTAGTCACCCTCCGGATCCCAGTCGCTGTCGCCGTGTCCCCGCGCGTCCATCGCGGTGACGCGGTAGCCCTCGCCGGAGAGGCGGCGGGAGGCCCGACTCCAGGCGTGGCGGGTCTGAGCACCGCCGTGGAGCATGAGGATCTCGTCGACCGCCTCGGTGGGCCGGCCGTCCGGCCCGTGCGGATCCCACACCTCGCCGACCAGGCGCACGCCGTCCTCGCGCTCGACCGCGAACCGGCATGGTCCGACGGTGGTCTCAGTACTCGGCATGCGCGCCTCCCGGGCCGTCGCCCACCCTCTCGGCGGAACGTGTTCTATCTGTGTTCTACCACGCCCGCTCGGTGGCCATCCGCACGGCGAGGTCCTCCGCCACCGCGAGGACCGTGTAATAGGGGCCGCATCGCGGCAGCGACGGCAGGACCGACGCGTCGGCCACCCGCACTCCCTCCACCCCGAGCACCCGCCCGGAGTCGTCGCACACCTCCCCGATCCGCGCCGCGCCCGACAGGTGCTGGGAGGTCGATCGGGTGACGGCGCCTGCGATGCCCAGGCGTTCCGCCACGAACGCCGTCGCCTCGGCCAGCGCGGTAGCGTCGCGCGGGTCGCCCGGGAGGTGCACGCTCCCGTCGGCGTGGACCCGCCCTCCGCCGACGGGGTTCATCAACGCCACCCCGATGCGCTGCGGCACCTCGACGAGGCCGGGGATCACGCGGTGCATCGGGATCGCATAGGGGCGCACCTCGACCTCCGGCACCCACCCGCGTTCCCGCTCCGGGAACTCGAGCCGCACCACGTGGGAGAGCAGGGTCGGCAGCCCGTCGGCTGCGTCAGCCCCCGTGCCGAGCCCGGCGCCGGCCCCGGCGGCCGGGTCCGCGGGGACGTCCAGCAGGAGCTCGGGATGCTCCTGCACCCCGTGGCCGACCGAGTGGCCGCCGGCCCCGTCGATACCGGAGCCCAGAAGGAGAACGGTCGTCCCGATCGTCCCCGCGCACAGCACCACCTGGCGGGCGGTGATCGCCTCGTCGTCGTCGAGGACCACGCCCACACACCGCCGGGCGCCTCCCGCTCCGCCGACGGCCCCGCCCGCCCACGACAGTTCACGCACCGCGGCGCCGGTGCGTACCCGCGCGCCAGCGCCGGCAGGGTCCCACGCGTCGAACGCCGTCACCCTCCGCCCGTCGCTGCG
>NZ_KV824030.1:0-9096 GCF_001815995.1 Dietzia sp. HMSC21D01
TGGCGCCGGGCCGACGAGTGACGTCGGCCCGGCGTCAGTTCACCAGCGAGGCGGCGGGCCCGTCGAGGTGGTAGGTCGTGGACTCGGTGCCGACGGCCCCGGCGACCGGCCAGTCCGCCGGATCGGCGCCACCCAGACCCTTCGCGACCGCCTCGGCCTTCCCGTCTCCGGTCGCCACGACGATGACGTGCCGCGACCGGCGCACCGCCGGCAGCGTGAAGGTGAGTCGCTCCGGCGGCGGCTTGGGACAGTCGCGGACGCCCACCGCCAGCCGGTCGGTCTCGGCGATCGCCGGGGTGTGCGGGAAGAGGGAGTCGATGTGCCCCTCCGGCCCCATCCCGAGGAGCGTCACGTCGAACAACGGCTCGTCGCCACCGGGTAGGTCCACCTCGGCGAGGAACGCCTCCGCGGCGGCGTCGACGTCGTCGAACTCGTCGCCGCGCGCCGGCCAGCGGTGGACGGTGGCCCGGTCGCCGACGGCATCGAGCAGGACCTCGGCGAGCTGTCCGTCGTTGCGGTCGGGGTGATCGGCCGGGACGAAGCGCTCATCCCCGAGGAAGATCGTGACCCGGCTCCAGTCGACCTCGGTTCCGGCGAGGGCGGCGGCCGTCTTCACGCCCACCGAACCACCGGTCAGGGAGAGCGTCGCCCGGCCGGCCGCGGCGACGCGTTCGTTGAGGTGGCCGGCCGCGGCGAGGGCGGCGGCCTCCGCGAGGGACTCCGCGTTCTCGTGGACGAGATGACGGCTGACTGACATCGACGCTCCTGTCGTGGTGGTGGGGTGGGAAAGGACGCGGGTGCCGGCCCTTTCGGACCCGGCTCAGCGAACCGACGCCGAGGTGTAGATGACGCGATCGTGGTTGGCCAACGCGTCCGCGTACACACCATCAGTGTCCATGCGGCGCAACTCCTCCGCCAGACAGTCGGCCACACTCCGACCCACGAGAGCGACCCGGGTGGGGGACTGCCCGGTGATGCGCAGCTCCGCGGAGGTCGCGCTGACCTGCTCGACGACGATGGACCCGGAGGCCCGCTCCAGCACGACCATCCTCGGCCCGACCGCCCGCAGGACGTCGATTCCGAGGCGGGACGCTAGCCACCCGCCGGCGAGATCGACCGACGCCGCACGCTCCGGCCCACACACGGTGGCGCCCATGATCGGCTCGAAAGGGGGTCGATCGAGGGTCGCGGCCAGCAACGAACGCCAATGGGTGATGCGCGCCCACGCCAGATCGGTGTCACCGGGGGAGTACCCGGCCGCTCGCTTGGCCAGGGCGTCCGTCGGATGCCCCTCGGCGTCCGAATCGACGATGCGGCGCCGGGCGAGCCGACCCACGCGGTCCTCGGACAGCAGCGTCGGGGAGTGGCGGGGCCACCACACCGCGAGCGGGGTGTCGGGCAGCAGCAGCGGCGTCACGAGTGACGCCGACTGCGACGCCATCGCGCCGGACGTGCGCAACACGACGACCTCCGCCGCGCCGGCGTCGCCGCCGACGCGGATCTGGCCATCCAGCCTATCGGCGTCGGCGCGCCGCCCCCGGATCACCACGATGACGCGGCACGGGTGCTCCCGGCTGGCCTCGTTCGCCGCGTCGATCGCCGACTCGCTGCCACGGACGTGGTCGGTGATGACGATCAGCGTGAGGACGCGGCCGATCGTGCTCAGGCCCGCCTCCTCGCGGATCTGCACCAGCTTCTTGGCGATCGCGCGGGTCGAGGTATCGGGTAGGTCGATGATCACGGTCGCCTCCATGCGCGGCCGCTGCGGGCCAGGATCTCGTCGGCGCCCCTGGGCCCCCAGGTGCCCGCCTGGTACTGCTCCGGTTGGCCCTCGGACTTCCACTCACGCAGGACCGGGTCGAGCAGTTGCCAGCTCAGCTCCACCTCACGCGAGACGGGGAAGAGAGACGGCTCGCCCAGCAGCACGTCGAGGATGAGGCGCTCGTACGCCTCGGGGGAGGATTCGGTGAACGCCTCGCCGTAGGCGAAGTCCATGTTGACGTCCCGGACCTCCATCGCGGTCCCCGGCACCTTCGACCCGAACCGCAGGGTGACCCCCTCGTCCGGCTGGACGCGGATCACCAGGGCGTTCTGCCCCAGCTCCTGCGTCATCGTGGCGTCGAACGGCAGGTGCGGCGCGCGCCGGAAGACGACCGCGATCTCGGTGACACGGCGCCCCAGCCGCTTGCCGGTCCGCAGGTAGAACGGGACGCCCGCCCACCGTCGGTTGTGGACCTCCAGGGTGATGGCCGCGTAGGTCTCGGTCGTCGAGGACGGGTCGTAGCCCTCCTCGTCCTTCAGCCCGACGACCTGCTCGGAGCCCTGCCAGCCGCCGGCGTACTGACCGCGCGCGGCGGTCTGGGAGATCGGCAACGCCAGCGAGGTGGACTCGAGGACCTTGGTCTTCTCCGCACGCAGCGCGGCGGCGGAGAAATCGGTGGGTTCCTCCATCGCCACGAGCGCCATCAGCTGGATGAGGTGGTTCTGGATGACGTCGCGCGCGGCACCGATACCGTCGTAGTACCCGGCGCGCCCGCCGAGACCGATGTCCTCGGCCATCGTGATCTGGACGTGGTCGACGTGGTTGGCGTTCCACACCGGCTCGAAGAGCTGGTTGGCGAAGCGCAACGCCAGGATGTTCTGGACCGTCTCCTTGCCGAGGTAGTGGTCGATACGGAACACCGAGTCCTCGGGGAACACCGCCCCCACGACCGCGTTGAGCTCGCGCGCACTGGCCAGGTCATGACCGAAGGGTTTCTCGATGACCACCCGGCGCCAGGATCCCTCGGGACCCCGCGTGCACCCGGTGCGATCGAGGTGCCGGCACACGGTCGGGAAGTCATCCGGGGGGATCGACAGGTAGAACGCGTAGTTGCCAGCCGTGCCCCGCTCCGCCTCGAGTGCGACCAGCTGGTCCGCCAGGCGGTCGAAGCCCTCGTCGTCGTCGAAGGTTCCGGTCACGAACCTCAGTCCCGCGGCGAGTTGCTCCCACACGTCCTCACGGAACGGTGTCCGGCAGCGCTCGCGGGCCTGTTCGCGGGCGAACGCCGCGAACTCCTCGTGCGCCCACTTACGCCGACCGAACCCGATGAGCGAGAACCCGGGCGGGAGCAGACCCCGGTTGGCGAGATCGTAGATCGCCGGGATGAGCTTCTTCTTGGACAGGTCACCGGTGACGCCGAAGATCACGAGGCCGGAGGGCCCCGCGATCCGCGGCAGCCGCCGGTCGCGGGGGTCCCGGAGCGGGTTGACCCATCCCTCGGTGGCCCCTGTCGAACTATCGGCGTCGGACGTGTCCAGACGGTCGGGACCGGTCACGAATCCGACGGGATCTCGTCGATCCGCGCCCTCACCGTGTCCAGCAGATCGTCCCAGGCGGTGACGAACTTCTCCACGCCCTGGCGCTCGAGCAGCGCGAAGACCTCGTCCAGGTCGATGCCCTCGGCACGCAGCGCGTCGAGGGTGGCGCGGGAAACCTCAGCGGTGCCCCGCACCGTGTCACCCTCCACCACACCATGGTCGGCGAACGCCTGCATCGTCGCGAAGGGCATCGTGTTGACGGTCCCGCGCGTGACCAGGCCGGTCACGTACAGCGTGTCGGGGTACGCCGGATCCTTGACGCCCGTGGAGGCCCAGAGCAGCCGCTGCGGCCGGGCGCCGCGGTCCGCCAGCTCTCCGAATCGGCCGGCCGGGTCGAATACCTCGTCGTAGACCTCCTGGCACAGGCGGGCGTTGGCGAGCCCGGCCTGGCCGCGCAGTTCCGACGACTCCGGCAGGCGAGAGTCGATCTCGGTGTCCAGACGGGAGACGAACACCGACGCCACCGAGTGGATCGACGACAGATCGCGCCCGGCGGCCACGGCCTGTTCGAGGCCGGTGAGGTACGCCTCCGCGACCTTCCGGTACTGGTCCGCCGAGAAGATCAACGTGACGTTGACGTCGATGCCCTTGCCGATGACATCGGTGATCGCCGGCAGTCCCGCCGCGGTGGCGGGGATCTTGATCATGACGTTGGGCCGGTCGACCGCGGCGGAGAGCTGGACCGCCTGCTGGACGGTCTCCGCCGTGTCGTGTGCCAGGCCCGGGTCGACCTCGAGGGAGACGCGACCGTCCACGCCGTCGGTCGCCCGATAGGTCGGCGCGAACAGGTCACAGGCGTCCCGGACGTCAGCGGTGGTGAGCGCGCGGACCACGGAGGCGAGTTCGCGGTCGGCCCGCACAGCCTCGGCGAGGGCGCTCTCGTACGCCGACGAGTCCGCCAGCGCCGACTGGAAGATCGCCGGGTTGGTGGTCACGCCCACGATCGAGTACTCCGCCATCCGCTTCTCGAGCTCACCGGAGGCGAGGAGCTGACGGGACAGGTCGTCGAGCCACACGGAGACTCCGGCGGCACTGAGAGCGGCGAGATTCGCGTTGGTCATCATGCCTCCCCTCGGGCGGCCGCGAGCGACTCGCGGGCGGCGGAGACCACCGCGTCGGCGGTGATCCCGAATTCGGTGAACAGGGTCTCGTAGGGCGCGGAGGCGCCGAAGTGCTCGAGCGAGACGGCCCGGCCCGCGTCTCCGAGGAACCGGTACCACGGCATCGCGATACCGGCCTCGACCGAGACCCGGGCGCGCACGGCACGCGGGAGGACCGACTCGCGGTACTCGGCGTCCTGCTGGTCGAAGAACTCGACACAGGGCATGGAGACCACTCGCGTGGGCACGCCCTCGGCCTCGAGGGTCTCCCGAGCGGCCACGGCCAGCTGGACCTCGGACCCGGTGCCGATGAGGATCACCTCGGGGGTACCCGTCGACGCCTCGGCGAGGACGTAGCCGCCCCGCTCGACACCCTCACGGGCGAGCTGCGCGGTGCCCTCGAGCACGGGCACGTTCTGCCGGGTCAGGCACAGCCCCTTGGGTCCGTCGAGCGCCTCCAGCATCGCCCGCCAGGCGGCGGCGGTTTCGTTGGCGTCGGCCGGACGGAGGATCGCCAGCCCCGGGATCGCGCGCAGCGCCGCGAGTTGCTCGACCGGCTGGTGGGTCGGGCCGTCCTCGCCGAGACCGATCGAGTCGTGGGTCCACACGTAGTAGGCGTTGCTGCCCTGGAGCGCGGCCAGCCGGACGGCCGGGCGCATGTACTCGCTGAAGATGAGGAACGTCCCGCCGTACGGGCGGGTGGGGCCGTGGAGTGCGATGCCGTTGAGGATCGCGCCCATCGCGTGTTCGCGGACACCGAAGTGCAGGTTCCGACCGTAGGGGGAGGCGGTCCACGTGTCGGTGGTGATCGACGCGGGGCCGAACGAGTCCGCGCCCTTGATGGGGGTGTTGTTGGAGCCGGCGAGGTCGGCGGACCCACCCCACAGCTCCGGAAGCGTGGCAGCGAGGGCCTGGATGGCCTCGGCGGAGGCCTTGCGGGTGGCGACGCCCTTGGGATCGGCCTCCCAGGTGGGCAGGTTTGCGTCCCAGCCCTCGGGGAGCCGGCCCGAGTACAGCCGATCGAACAGCGCCTTGCGCTCCGGGTTCGCCTCGGCCCAGGCGTGGAACATGTCGCTCCACTGCGCGTGGACGCGCGCACCGCGGTCGCGGGCCGCACGGGTGTGGGCGATCACCTCGTCCTCGACGGTGAACGGCTCCGTGCCGGCCATGCCGAGCGCCTCCTTGACGGCATCGACCTCGTCCTGGCCCAGCGCGGCACCGTGCGCGGCGCCGGTGTTCATCGCGTTCGGCGCCGGGTAGGCGATGATCGTGCGCAGGACGATGATCGACGGCTTGTCCGTGACGGCTCGTGCGTCGGCGATCGCCTCCTCGATGGCGGCCACGTCCTCGCCGCCGTTCACCGTCTGGACGTGCCACCCGTAGGCCTCGTAGCGGGCCGCGACGTCCTCGTTGAACGCGATTCGGGTGTCGTCCTCGATCGAGATCTCGTTGTCGTCGTAGATCGCGATGAGGTTGCCGAGTTGCTGTGTTCCCGCGAGCGAGGCCGCCTCGGCCGTGACGCCCTCCTGGATGTCGCCGTCGGAGGCGATCACGTAGATGAAGTGGTCGAACGGGCTCTTGCCCGCGGGGGTGTCCGGGTCGAACAGCCCGCGCTCGTAGCGCGCCGCCATCGCCATACCGACCGCGGAGGCCAGTCCCTGTCCGAGCGGGCCGGTGGTGATCTCCACCCCGTCGGTGTGCCGCCACTCGGGGTGGCCGGGGGTCTTCGAGCCCCAGGTACGCAGCGCCTTGAGATCCTCGAGTTCGAGGCCGAACCCGGCGAGGTACAGCTGGATGTACTGGGTGAGTGAGGTGTGCCCGCAGGACAGGATGAAGCGGTCCCGTCCCACCCACGTCGGATCGGACGGGTCGTGCCGCATGATGCGCTGGTAGAGCGTATAGGCCAGCGGGGCGAGGCTCATCGCGGTGCCCGGGTGACCACTGCCGCAATTCTGCACGGCCTCGGCGGCGAGAACGCGCGCGGTGTCCACTGCACGGGAGTCCAGTTCGGTCCAGTCGGATGGGTGGCGGGCGGTGGTGAGCTCGGTGATCTCCGACGCGCTGGTCACTTGTGGTTCTCCCGGGTCTGAGGGTGCGGCGCGGATCCGCGCGTATGTCGTGAACCACCTTAGTGGTCACGGCCGCGGGGGGCGTACCGTCCCCGCCCCCGCTCTTTCGCGGACCGCGCAGGGGGGACGTAGTATCGGCTCGGTAGTGCGTTGACGTCTGCTGCGAGGAGTTCCGGTGCACGATTCCACCCCGACCCGGAGTGGGGGGCCATCAGTCTCCCCTCCAGAGTCCACGGGGCGGCCGGCTCCGGCGAGCGGGCGGGCCCGCGTTGTCGACGTGGTGATGGCGTACATCGCCCTCACCAAGCCGCGGGTCATCGAGTTGCTCCTCGTCGCCGCTATCCCCGCCCTGCTGCAAGCGGATCGCGGGAACATCCACCTCTCCCTGGTCCTGCTCACCCTCGTCGGCGGCTGGATGGGCGCAGCGAGCGCGAACTCGCTCAACATGGTCGTCGACTACGACATCGACCAGGTGATGAAGCGCACCGAGCGCCGCCCGCTCGCCCGCCACGCGATCACCCCGCGTGCCGCGCTGGTCTTCGGCCTGACGCTCGGTGTGGCGAGCATCCTCTGGCTGGGGCTCCTGGCCAACAGCTGGCTCGCCGCCTTCTTCATCCTCATCACGATCCTGTTCTACGTGATCGTGTACTCGATGATCCTCAAGCGGCGGACCGCTCAGAACGTCGTCTGGGGCGGCGCCGCGGGCTGCATGCCGGTTTTCGTCTCGTGGGCGGTCATCACCGACAACCTGCCGGATGGACAGCCTCATAACTGGTGGCAGGCGGTCGTGCTGTTCCTCATCATCTTCTTCTGGACGCCACCGCACACCTGGGCCCTCGCGATGCGTTACAAGGAGGACTACAAGGCCGCCGGCGTGCCGATGCTGCCCGTGGTCATGGGTCCCGAGGGCGTGACCCGCCGCATCACGATCTACACGTGGGTCACCGTGCTGTGCACGTTCGCGCTCATCCCCGCGGCGGGTTGGGTCTACGCGGCCGGCGCGATCGGCTTCGGCGTGTGGTTCATCGTCATGGCGCATCGCCTCGAGGCGGGCGTGCGCCGCGGCGTCGAGGTAAAGCCGCTCAAGCTGTTCATTTTGTCGAACAACTACCTCGCCGGGGTGTTCGTGGCCCTGTCTATCGACGCGGTGCTCGGACTGCAGACCGTGGCGGAGCTCCTGTCGCTGGCCTGACCGGGTCCCGCTCAGCGGTCGGGGTCGAGTGTCACCGAACCCGTCGTCCGCCGCTCCTGCAGGGCTCGGTGCGCTTCCGCGGCCTCTGACAGGCCGAACGTCGCCCCCACCGACAGCCGCAGTGTGCCGTCGACGACCCCTTCGAGGACCTCGACCGCCCGGCTGCGGAACTCCTCCGTCGTCGCGATGTAGTCGGCGAGGGTCGGGCGGGTGAGGAACACCGACCCGGCCGCGTTGAGTCGCTGCGGATCCACCGGCGGCACCGGACCGCTGGCGGCGCCGAACAGCACGAGCGTGCCGCGCCGTGCGAGGACCGCCAGACTGTCGTCGAACGTGTCCCGACCCACGCCGTCGAAGACGGCCGCGACGCCCCCCTCCGCCAACTCGCGCACCCTCTCCGGCGTGGCCTCCGGGTAGAGCAGCACGTGGTGCGCCCCGAGGTCGCGGCAGAGGTCGGCCTTCTCCTCGGTCGAGGTCGTCGTGATCACCCGGAAGCCGTGGGCCACCGCCAGCTGGATGAGGAGCTGTCCGACGCCGCCCGCCCCGGCGGTGATAAGCACGTGATCGCCGGGCGAGGCCCGGTGGGTGTCGGTGATCAGGTAGTGCGCGGTGAGTCCCTGCAGCAGCATCGAGGCCGCCACGTCGTCGTCGAGCCCCTCCGGCACGGTGACCACCGACTCGGCGGGGGCGACGACGTACTGGGCGTAGGAAGAGGGCACCTGGCACCAGGCCACCCGGTCACCGGCGACCAGGTCGGGCGTGCCCTCGCCGACCGCCTCGATCACCCCAGCGCCTTCGCTACCCGGGATGAACGGCAACTCCCGCTCGTAGACACCCTCGCGGAAGTAGGTGTCGATGTAGTTGACCCCGATGGCGCGGGTACGGACGAGCACCTCACCCGGGCCGGGCGACGGCACCTCGACCTCCACCGGTGTGAGCACCTCTGGGCCGCCGTGTCGGGAGATCTGGATCGCACGCATGGCGCCCAGTATCCGGTAGGGCGCGGCCCGGCGCAGCCGGAGCGCCGTCACCGGTTCGGGGCAACGCGGGAGTGCCGACCGATCCGAGGCGGGGGAGGCGATAGGCTACGCCCCATGAGCCTGCAGATCCTTTCCCAGTACGCCGGGGGGCCGCGAGTCCGGACCACCGGCCGGTCCGAGATCACCACGACGGGATCCGATACGGCGTCCGAACCCATCGAGTCGTCGACGGCGGCTGAGGAGACGACGGCGGTTCCCGCGGCCGCACAGGCCGAGCCGTCCGGCTCCGGCGCGGACGAGCAGGCCTCCACCGCCCAGGACGCACCGGAGGCGGAGGAGCCGGCCGCAGAGGCCGGGACCCCGGAGAAGCCGACCCCGGCTCCCGCCGCAGCCGG
>NZ_KV824031.1:0-10841 GCF_001815995.1 Dietzia sp. HMSC21D01
CGGCTGCATGACGCCCGCCGCGGCGAGCCGGGCCCAGTCCCGGATGCGGTCGGCGGGGATCCGTCCCTTCGCGCCGAAGAACTGTCCCGGCACGTGCCCGGAGAGCCAGCCCAGCGCCGGCAGGATCACCGAGCCCGCGCGCAGCTTGCGACCGACGGGCCCCGGGAAGCCGCGGTGGAACGGTGACTGGGCGGCGACCGCGACGAGCCCGGCGACGCGCGGGTCGTGGCGCGCGAGGTGGTACACACCGATCTGCGCGCCCATGCTGTGCCCCAGGAGGATCACGGGCCGCCGGCCGAGTCGCTGCTCCATCGCGTCGAGCGCGAGCGGGACGTCCTCGGCGGCGCTCTCGTGGTAGCCGGCCGGGGCGCTACGCCGACCGATGCGGTAGGTGCTCTCCCCCTGGCCGCGCAGCTCGGTGATCGCGACGTCGACGCCCTCGGCCGCCAGCGCGCGGGCGAGCGGGAGGTAGTAACGGGCGCCGACGGCGATGCCCGGCAGCACCAGGACCGACGGCCGGCGCTCGTCCCGCTGGTCGGTCTCCACGATCAGCAGCGGGCTGGTGCTGCCGTCCGGGTGGTGCAGTTCGACCCGGGCGGGGTCTTCGATCGTGGTCATGGGTACAGGATGCCGGACTACGCTCCGTTCGCCGCAGCCGGCCCGCGGCGGGGCCGCATACGAGAACGGACCCCGCCCACCTGATGTGAGGTGAGCGGGGTCCGTGGGCTCCGGGCGCGGGTGAGCCGCCGTGGCGCCGGTCGATCAGAGAGCGCCCCAGCGGGCACCCATGGCGTTCGCCATCATGGGCCAGGACTGCTTGAGGTCGTCCTCCCAGTAGCCCCACGAGTGCGTGCCGTTGGGCGCGAAGTCGAAGTGGGCGGGGATGCCGAGCTCGCCGAAGCGGCGGGCCAGATTGGCCGTGCAGTACTGGGTGGCCGCCTCGATGACACCGCCGACGATCGCCTGGTTGGCCAGCGCCGGGATGCTGTTGCGCAGGCGCCAGTTCTCGAGCGACTCGTGCGGTCCGGGCAGACCGTTTCCGGTGGAGATGAACATGGCGGGCAGCTGGCCGCGGTCCATCTGCTCCTTGAAGCGCCAGGCGCCCCAGACCGGGTCGTTGTCGAACCAGCTGTTGGTACCCGCGCGGGGCTCGCCCGGGAAGGGCCCCCACATGTTGTTGAGGTCGGCCCCGCCCCGCATGCCGGTGACGATGTTGATGAACTCGTGGCCGATCGGGGTGGAGGTCTCCGCACAGCCGGAGTAGGAGCCGATGGCGTCGAACCTGCCCGGGTACTTCTGGGCGATGGTCAGGACCGAGGTCGCGGTCATGGAGATCGCGGCGAGACCACGGCCGCGGGCGTCGCCGGTGTTCCCCCCGTAGCGACCCTCGAAGAGATCCGGCAGTTCTTTGGCGAGGTAGGTCTCGAACGCCATCGGACGGTCGGTGTCACGCGCGAAGCGGGTCTGGACATTGGGATCGTGCTTCTGCCAGTCCGTGTAGTACGAGAAGGCGCCGCCGATCGGGGTGACGGTCCAGGCGTCCTTGTCGGACATGAACTGCTTGACGTCGGACTGTGCCTGCCAGGTGGCTGAGTCCTCGCCGCCACCGGCACCGTTGACCAGGTAGAGGACCGGCGCGTGCGGGTTGCCGTCGCGCGGCCGCTGGACGATGTTCGGCACCTCGATGGCCATCTTGTCCGACCACACCGACACGATCAGTCGACCGTCCGGGAGCTCGGTCTCGGCGACCTTGTTAGTGGCCGTGGCCTTGGTGTACTGGATCGTGCCGCCCTGGGCCTGAGCCGTGCCGGTGGCGACGACGGGGACCATGGCCGCGGCCAGGGCCGCCGCAGTCACCTTCGTGCCGAGCCGGCGGCTCTTGACTGATCGCATAATTCCGACGCCTTTACGTTCTCGTAGTTCACCGGCCCCACGGAAGCGGGGCCGGACACCTCTTATCGCCGACGGCCTGGGCAGACCCTCAGGGGAGAGTAAACCCAATCCGTATCGGTCACACAAGCCCCACGGGTCACACACCGTGCAGGCGTGGGACTTCGGGGGCGAGTCACGCGTCCGCCCTCCACGACCCCCTGCGGATTCCCTGGCCGGAAGCCATGGAAACCTCACCAGACGCGGTGGCGGCTCACATGTTCCTTATCGACGGTACCGGCCACACCGTTACCTCGGGACCTCAACCCCGTGAACATGCCGCCGAGACCCTACGCCGAAACCCGGCCGCAGACACGAAAAGGGGCGCCGGGAAGCACTCCCGACGCCCCTTATCGAGACCGAAGGTCAGATCACTTCATGAAGCCGCCGGCGAGGGCCTCCTCGAAGTCACCGCCGGTGAAGTAGTCGAGGCCCGAGAAGAGGTCGCCGAAGGCGCCGAGGAAGTCGTTGACGAAGCCGAGGGTGTCGGACACGGCCGCGAGGGAACCGAGCTCCATGATTGTCTCCTTTGAGGATGGGCCCCGCTCCGCGCGGGACCTCGGTGAGATGCGGGCCGGACCGGCCCGGGGTCAGGTGGGAGGCATTGGGGTCCGGCCGCGTCCCGAGCCGGTGGGCCGCCCCGTCAGCGGCGGCCCGGGGTCATCACTCGCCGCCGGCGCTGATGGAGCCGATGGCACCGAGGAAGCCGTCGACGTTGTTGCCGCCGAGCGAGCCGGTGAAGAACTCCGCGGCACCGAGGATGTCGGTGATGCCACCGATGAGGTCGGCCAGTGCACCAAAGTCAGGCATGAAAGTCTCCCTTGTTGAGAAGTGAACCCCGGAATGCTGAGGCAGAAATTAGGGTAACGGGGCGCACCCCTATGTCAATTGTGATCTGCACCATGTGAAGTACCGCCACAGAGGGGCCCGTCACACCGAACCTAGCCCACCGTGACCCACATTACAATGACTTCCAAGCAACCCGCCTTCCCCTCGATCGCCACCGTCGCCGCAGGTAGACCGACCCGGTTACAGGTCAGGGCACCCTTAGTTTCCCTAGCAGCTTCTCGGAGACACCCCCTTGCCGCCGGCCCGACCGGTTGACGAACGCGAACATCGCCCCACCCCCCAGGGAAATCCGCGCCTCACTCGGCCCCGGACAGACGGTTTCCAATAAGGAGAATTTCTCTCTGAGTTTCCCGGGAATTCACCGATCCGGCACGCCGGAGCACGCCCACCGCCGCCCGAGGCGTTCCGGCCCGGCCCCGGGAATGACCCCGTCTTCACGTGCGGCCCGCCTCGTCGTCGCCGCCCCCTCCCCACCACAAATGGGCCGTGGCCCGCACCGGGGGATCGGTGCGGACCACGGCCGCGACAGGCGTGGTGCCAGGGCTACCTCCAGAAAGCCCACTCCGTGGGGCTTCTGCGCCTGCCTCTGTTCCAGGCAGCTCCCTTAGAAGCCCATGCCGCCCATCTCGTCGCCACCCGGCATCGCCGGGGCGGCGGGCTCGGGCTTGTCGGCCACGACGGCCTCGGTGGTGAGGAACAGCGCGGCGATCGACGCGGCGTTCTGCAGCGCCGAGCGGGTCACCTTGACCGGGTCGTTGACGCCGGCCGCCAGGAGGTCCTGGTATTCGCCGGTGGCCGCGTTGAGGCCCTCGGAACCGGGGAGGTTGCGGACCTTCTCGGCCACGACGCCCGGCTCGAGGCCGGCGTTGAGGGCGATCTGCTTGAGCGGGGCGCTCAGGGCGAACTTGACGATGTTCGCGCCGGTGGCCTCCTCGCCCTCGAGGGACAGGCCCTCGATCGCGGCCTCGGACTTCACCAGGGCGACGCCACCGCCGGCGACGATGCCCTCCTCGACGGCCGCCTTGGCGTTACGCACGGCGTCCTCGATGCGGTGCTTGCGCTCCTTGAGCTCGACCTCGGTGGCCGCGCCCGCCTTGATGACGGCCACGCCGCCGGCGAGCTTCGCGAGGCGCTCCTGGAGCTTCTCGCGGTCGTAGTCCGAGTCGGAGTTCTCGATCTCGGCACGGATCTGGTTGACCCGGCCCTCGATCTGGCCCTGGTCGCCGGCGCCCTCGACGATGGTGGTCTCGTCCTTGGTCACGACGACCTTGCGGGCCTTACCGAGCATGGAGATGTCGGCGGTCTCGAGCGAGAGGCCGACCTCCTCGGAGATGACCTGGCCACCGGTGAGGATGGCGATGTCCTGCAGCATGGCCTTGCGGCGGTCGCCGAAGCCCGGGGCTTTGACGGCGACGGACTTGAAGGTGCCGCGGATCTTGTTGACGACCAGGGTCGACAGGGCCTCGCCCTCGACGTCCTCGGCGATGATCAGCAGCGACTTGTTCTCGCCGATGACCTTCTCCAGCAGCGGGAGCAGGTCCTTGACGGTGGAGACCTTGCCCGAGACGAGGAGGATGTACGGATCCTCCATGACCGCCTCCTGGCGCTCCGGGTCCGTCATGAAGTACTGCGAGATGTAGCCCTTGTCGAAGCGCATGCCCTCGGTGAGCTCGAGGTCCAGGCCGAAGGTCTGGGACTCCTCGACCGTGATCACGCCCTCCTTGCCGACCTTGTCCATGGCCTGGGCGATGAGCTCACCGATGGCCGGGTCGGCGGCGGAGATGCCGGCGGTCGCGGCGATCTGCTCCTTGGTCTCGATCTCCTTGGCGGAGTCGATGAGGTGCTTGGTGACGGCCTCGACGGCCTTCTCGATGCCGCGCTTGATGCCCATGGGGTTGGCACCGGCGGCGACGTTGCGCAGGCCCTCGCGCACGAGCGCCTGGGCGAGGACGGTGGCGGTGGTGGTTCCGTCGCCGGCGACGTCGTCGGTCTTCTTGGCGACCTCCTTGACCAGCTCGGCCCCGATCTTCTCGTACGGGTCCTCGAGCTCGATCTCCTTGGCGATGGAGACACCGTCGTTGGTGATGGTGGGGGCGCCCCACTTCTTCTCCAGCACGACGTTGCGACCCTTGGGGCCGAGGGTGACCTTGACGGCGTCGGCGAGCTGATTGAGCCCGCTCTCCAGGCCGCGCCGGGCCTCTTCGTCGAACGCGATCATCTTTGCCATGGGGTGAATCATCCTCCGGGTATGGGGTGACACGCGTGTGGTCAGCGTCGGTGCCCGCGACGGACGGTGCGGACCGTGTCGGATCCGCCCCTCACCTTGCGACCTCAGTTTCAGATCTTGCTGGCACTCAGGGTAACCGAGTGCCAATCGCTTTTCTAGCACTCGCCCCCGACGAGTGCAAAGGATCGATGTCCGGGTCCGCGACCGGCGAACGCCTGACACGAACGTCCCTCACCGACCCGGGCCCTGCCCTACCATCGAGACGCCGTCCCACCCGCCCGTGTCGAAAGGCCCGCCGAATGCCCACCGAACCCGCCGCCTTCGGCGCCATCGAGAGCTCCATCGAGATCGACGCCCCTCCGGCCCGGGTCTGGGAGGTCGTCTCCGAGGTCCGCAACGCCACGGAGTGGAGCAGCCAGGCGTGGAAGATCTTCTCGCCCGGCGGCCGCACCACCAAGGGCACGTGGGCGATCAACCTCAACAAGCGCGGCCCTATCGTCTGGCCCACCACGAGCCGGGTGGTGGAGTTCGAGCCCGGTCGCCGGTTCGCCAACCGCATCAACGAGAACACCACCGTGTGGGTGTTCGAGCTCGAGCCCACGCCGTCCGGTGGCACGCGACTGACCGAGCGCCGCGAGGTGCCGGACGGGCTCACCTTCATCTCCCGGTTCCTCACCGACAAGCTCTTCGGCGGACAGAAGTCGTTCACCGCCGAGATGGACCGCGGCGTGTCCACCTCGCTCCAGCGCATCAAGGCTCTCGCCGAGCGGGGCTGAGAGCGGAATGCCCCGCCCCGCCGCGGCGCTGCTCGCCGGCGCGCTCGTCGCGACGCTCACGGGGTGCACACTGTGGCCCGGCGGCGAGGACGAGCCGTACGAGCCCACCCGGGAGGAGCCCGGGCCCACTCTGGCCGCCGCGCCACCGCCGGCGGACTGGCAGGACGTGCGCAGCCCCACCGGCCTCGTGTACTCGGTTCCGCCGGACTGGGAGGTCGGTGACCCGTTCGGTGTCGACGAGGACGGCCACGACCCGGGGGCGGACTGGGGCTCGGGCTACGTCACCACCGCCAACGCCATCGCGGACAGGGACTACTGCGCGCTCGGGGGTCTGAGCTTCCGGACGCTGGTCGGCATCAGCGCGACGACGCTGCCGGGCGAGGCGCGCGATCAGGCCGAGTCGGCGTCGCGGGCGATGGCAGATTCCATCGACCGGCGCTTCACCGAGGCGGGAGCGGACGTCCCGGTTCCCGAGGCGCGCCGTATCGGGATCTCCGGGGTGCCCGCCTGGTATGTGTCACTGCGCGGTCAGGTGCGCCCGCCGCGCAACGCGTGCACGCCGCCGGTCATCCGCTTCGACACGATCGCGGTCTCCACCCGCACCCCGGACGGCGCACCGGCGTCCACCGTCTTCGTGCTCATGTCCGACGAGGGCGAGCCCGGGGTTCAGCCGACGGAGACGATCGACGCCGTCGTGGCCTCGCTGCGCTACGACAACTCGGTGTAGCCGTGCGGGATCGGCGAGGACTCAGGCCGCCGATGCGGGGCTGCTCGGTTCAGTCACGCGCGCGGCGGCGGAATCGACGTCGGCCGACGCCTCCCCGGAGCCGGTGCCCGCCTCGAGGAACCGGGCCCAGTCCGCGCCACACCGCGCCCACGCCCAGCCGGCGTCGGCCGCGGAGGGCGCCACGTCCACGGGGACCATGACGCGTCGGACGGGGACGTCCGGGCCGTCGGCGGCCTCGACGACCAGCGCGCCGCCGGAGCGCTCGTACCGGAACCACCGCTCGTCGTCGACCTCCAGCTCCAGTCGGTCCCCGTCGATCTCGAGGTGATCCATGAGCTGACCGAGCAGTTCGCGGGTGACCCACGGCAGCGTGCCACGCGGCCGACCGCGGACCGTGTGGTCGGCGATCCCCGCCCCGACCATGGTGGGTCGCCGGTTCACATCGATGTCGATGCGCTCGCGCGGGTCGGCGGCGAGCCCCAGTTCGGGGGCGGTGACGCGGAGCTGGCGGGGCGCGGCCAACCGCATGACGGCGTTGACCACGAGGGGGCGGGTGATGACCTCGGGACGGATGACGACGCTGACGCCCTCGATCTCGGGCCGTGCGCACAGCGCGCCGGTCTCGCCGATGGCCTCCGCCTCGGGGAAGCGCTCGGCGACCTCGTCGCGCAGGGCCTCGAGGTCGGCGCGGAGGCGCGGGGGGAGCTCGTCGACGTGCGCGAGCTCGCGGAATTCCTCTTCCGCCGGAGTGACGACGATCACAAAGCTGCTCATGACTCCGAAAATACTTCATTCCGCGTTCACTTGCTGTTCATCTTGCGCAGCCGTGTCGGACCCGGCCTCTATCCTGTTGCCCATGACCGACTCCTCCGCGTTCGCCGATCCCCACGCCGAGCTCGCGCCGCTGGCCGCCGCGGTGGGTGCGCAACTCGACCGCGCCCGCTCGGACCTGGCCGCGCTCGTCTCCGTGCCGTCGGTACACGGGGCCGAGCCGGAGGCCTGCGAGCGGGCGTGCGAGATGGTCCGCGATCTGCTCGCCGAGCTGCCGGTGCCGGGTCTGGGACCGGAGGCGGTGGAGGTGGTCGAGACGTCCGACGGGTCGCGGGCCGTGTTCGCCCACCGCCCGGCCGCGCCGGGTCGGCCCACCGTGCTGCTGTACAGCCATTACGACGTGCAGCCGACGGGCGACGAGGGGGCGTGGACCTCCTCGCCGTGGAAATTGACCGAGCGTGACGGCCGGTGGTACGGCCGCGGCGCGGCCGACTGTAAGGGCAACCTGGTCGTCCACCTCACCGCCCTGCGCGCCCTCGCCGCCGTGGGTGGATCAGAAGAGGACGACGACGACAAGGGCGGCTCGCCCGGGGCGGACCCGCTGGACGGCCTGGGGATCCGGATCGTCGTGGAGGGTTCCGAGGAGACCGGTGGCGGAGGGTTGGACGATCTCGTGGCCGATCGGCCGGACCTGGTGGCGGCGGACGCCATACTCATCGCCGATTCCGGGAACGTCTCGGTGGGCACCCCCACGCTGACGACCAGCCTCCGGGGGATCGCGAACGTCGTCGTCGCCGTCGACACCCTCGAGGCCGGGGTCCACTCCGGCCAGTTCGGCGGCGCGGCGCCCGACGCGCTGGCCGCACTGCTCTCGATTCTCGCTTCCATGCGCGACCCGCAGACCGGGGCGACCACCGTCGACGGACTCGACTTCTCGGGGCGGTGGGACGGACAGGCCTACCCCGAGGAGACGTTCCGCGCCGATGCCGGCGTCCTCGACGGCGTCGATGTCTCCACGGCCGCGCCGGTGGCCGACCTCGTGTGGGCCCGCCCCGCGGTGACGGTGCTGGGCATCGACTGCCCGCCGGTCGAGGGCTCGATCGCGGCCGTGCAGCCCCACGCCCGTGCCCTGATCAACCTGCGCGTCCCACCGGGGATGGACCCGGTCGAGGCGCAGGGGCTGCTCACCGCGCATATCGAGCGCCGCCGCCCCTGGAACGCCCGGGTGACGGTCGAGCCCGAGGCCGTCGGCCACCCGTTCCGCTCCGTGCCCGCGGGCGGGTCCGACCCGGTGCACGACCTGCTCTCGCGGTGCCTCGCGCAGGCCTACGGTGCCGAGGAGGTCGCGGAGGTCGGCTCGGGCGGGTCGATCCCGCTGTGCACGGCGCTGCAGCGCGCGCACCCGGACGCAAGCATCGCCCTGTTCGGCGTCGAGGACCCGGCGGCCGCAATCCACTCCCCCGACGAGAGCGTCGATCCCCGGGAGATCGAGCGCATCGCCCTCGCCGAAGCGGCGTTCCTCCAGCGCTACCGCTGACCGGGGGCGGGGAGCTGAACCGGCTGGACGCTGAACCCACCACGCGCATCTCGGTAACAGTGTGACGGAACAGTGCGATAGTGGATGCAGTGGCGGCTGTCCAGTCCCGGCTGCCCGGAGCAAGGAGCCGCCATGACCGTCCCCGCACCCGTCGCCGCCGTGCCGAGCACGCGGCGGACATCCGCCGCCCGCCGAGCGGGGCGCGCCCTGCTCGCCACCGCCACGGCCGCGGCCCTGAGCGTCGGCCTCGTCCCGGCATCGGCGCAGGCCCAGGGCCTGCCCGGCTCGATCAGCCCCGAGCAGATCGCCAACGACGCCCTCGGCACCATCTCGCCCGAGAGCCTCAGCCAACTCCTCTACTTCGGCAACCTCCCCGGCTCCTCGGGTTCGTCGATGATGAACATCGCCCACCGGCTCGGCTTCTCGCCCAACATGTTCGCCGGCCCGCCGCCGCCGTCGCCGCAGCCCAACCCGAACATCCGCGAGACGAAGTTCGTCGAGGTCCTGGAGAAGGACGGCCGTTACGAGCGCTGGCTCATCGACTCCGCGGACATGCAGCGCGGCATCACCGTCGAGGTCTACCGAGCACCGGGCGGCGGCGCCGGCGCGCCCTTCCTCTACCTCCTCGACGGCGTGGGCTCCGAGCTGCCCAGCGGCTTCATGCAGTGGGGCGCGGCCGAGCAGTTCGCCGATCAGAACGTCAACCTCATCATCCCCACGGGCGGCCAGGGCTCCATGTGGTCCGACTGGAACGCGCCCGACCCCGTGCTGGGCATCAGCAAGTGGGAGACGTTCATCACCCGCGACCTCCCGCGGATCGCCGAACCCCGCCTCAGCGCCAACACCAACCGCGCGATCGGCGGCATCTCGATGGGCGCCGGCGCGGCCGTGACCATCGCGACCCGGCACCCCGGCCTGTACAACGGCGTGTTCGGCGTCTCCGGCTGCTACTCCACCGACGCGCTCGGGCAGATCCTCACCCGCTACACGGTCGAGAGCCGCGGCGCGACGCTCACCAACATGTGGGGCGAGCCCGGCAACGAGCAGTGGGCCGCCCACGACGCCCTCCTGAACGCCGAGAACCTGCGCGGCAAGGCCATCTACCTCTCGTCCAGCACCGGCGTGGCCAACCCCGGTGACTGGGAGGCGTACAACAACGACGCGGCCAACTTCGTCGCCGGCATGGCGCTCGAACAGGCCACCGACCGGTGCACGTGGGACGCCGACCGCCGCCTGCGGCAGCTGGGGATCCCGGCGCGCATCGACCACCTCCCGACGGGCATGCACAACTGGTCCTACTACTCGCGCCAGATCCCCGTCGCGTGGAACGCCATCAAGCACAGCGTCGGCCTCTGACCGCCGGGCCGTGACGGCGCGCCGATAGGCTCGGCGGCGTGAACGCGCGCCCGGATCTGGACCTGACCCTGCGACTGTCCGCCTCCGCGGCCGACTCCCGCCGGGGCATCGTACGCGCGCACCCCGAGGTGATCCTCGCGCTGGGGATGCGGGAGTGGGACGCGATCGAGATCGTCGGCGCCCGGACCACGGGGGCGGTGGTGGCCGCCGCGAAGCCGGGTTCGCCGAGCGGGATCCTCGTGGTGGACGAAGTCGTGGCCGCCAACTGTGGTCTCGGCGAGGACGCACGCGTCACCGTGCGGGCCGCGCAGGTCACGGGTGCGCAGTCGATCGAGGTGCAGGGGCTCCCGCCGGCGGGGCGGGGGGTCGCCGAGCGGGTGCTGCGGTCGGCGCTGCTGGGCAAGGTGGTGCGCGTCGGCGATTCGGTGACGCTGCTGCCCCGCGACCTCGGGCCACAGTTCCCCACCGGGGACACCACCCGCACCCTACGCAACACGATGGGCGCGCAGTGGAGCACGGAGCTGCTCACCGTGACCGCGACCGTTCCCGACGGCATCGTGTCCGTGCAGCCCACCACCGCGGTGGTGACGGGCGCGGCGACGGCGACCGCGCCGCGCACAGCAGCGGCGGCCGGAACGACGGCGGCGGCGACGACGACGAGTTCCCTCT
>NZ_KV824032.1:0-6176 GCF_001815995.1 Dietzia sp. HMSC21D01
TTTCGGCGGGTCGGCTGCCCGGCCGCGTCCTTGCTGCTGGGGAACGTGTTCTAGACTTGCCCGATGTGCCCGTCGCCACTCACGGCAGTCGCGACGGCGGGGCCGATGACCGTAGAAGGAGGCGATCGATCGTGCGGATCGCGTTGCTCTCGTACAGGAGCAAACCCCACGGCGGCGGGCAGGGTGTATACGTACGCCACCTGAGCCGTGAGCTGGCGGCACTCGGCCACACCGTCGAGGTGTTCTCCGGTCAGCCGTACCCCGAGCTGGACCCGGGGCCCACGCTGACGAAGGTGCCGAGCCTGGACCTGTACAACGACGCGAACCCGTTCCGTACGCCGCGTCCCCGCGAGATCCGGGATCTCATCGACGTGCTCGAGGTGGTCACGATGTGGACCGCCGGGTTCCCGGAACCGCGGACGTTCAGCCTGCGGGCCGCGCGCACGCTGAAGGACCGGCTGGACGACTTCGACGTGGTGCACGACAACCAGTGCCTGGGCTCGGGCCTGCTGGACCTGGAGAAGGCAGGCTTCCCCGTGGTGGCCACCGTGCACCATCCCATCACCCGCGATCGCGCGCTGGCCATGAAGGAGGCCCCGCTCCGCAAGAAGATCACGACGTGGCGATGGTTCGGCTTCCTCGGCATGCAGATCCGCGTCTCCCGCAGGCTGCAGGAGATCATCACGGTCTCCAGCAACTCGGCGGAGGACATCGCGGGTGACTTCGGGGTCGACCCGGACCGGATCGTCACGATCCCGCTGGGTGTCGACACCGACCGATTCCACGACGGGCGGCGTCGCGAACCCGGCCGTCTGGTGTGCGTGGCGAGCGCCGATCAGCCGCTCAAGGGTGTCCCCGTCCTGCTGCGCGCGCTGGCGAAGGTGCGTGAGGAACACCCGGGCGTCCGCCTGACGTTGATCTCCAAGCTCAAGCCGAAGGGCGAGGCGTCGCGCCTGCTCGACAGGTTGAGGTTGCGCGATGCGGTGGACCTGGTGTCCGGGGTCGACGACGACGAGCTCGCCGAACTCGTGGGGTCCGCCGAGATCGCGGTCGTGCCGAGTATGTACGAGGGGTTCTCCCTCCCGGCGGTGGAGGCGATGTCCAGTGGCTGCGCCCTCGTGGCGACCCGGGCCGGCGCACTGCCGGAGGTGGTCGGGACGGACGACTCGGCGGCCCGCCTGGTCGAGCCCGGGGACGTCGACGCGCTGGCCCGGGAGATCAGTGCGCTGCTGTCCGATCCCGCCGAACGGGACCGGCTGTCGAAGGGTGGCCGCGCGAGGGTGATGGAGCGTTACAGTTGGGCGGCCGTCGCCCGCCGGACCGTCGAGGTCTACGAGGCGGCGATCGCCCGGGTCCGCGGCGAGGCGCTGCCGGACCTGTCGGCGGGGCCGGTCCTCGGGCCGGATCAGGCCGAGATCGACGAGCACGTCACCGACGACGCGCCCGAGGTGCTCCCGGAATCCGGTGAGTACGACATCCGTGAGCAGGAGGACGCCGCATGCTGACCGCTGACTTCGACCGTCTGGGGGTCACCCCGGGCATGCGAGCCATCGACGTGGGGGCCGGCCTCGGCCGTCACACGTTCGAGCTCTACCGGCGTGGGGCCGACGTCACAGCGTTCGACCAGAATGCCGACGAGATGCAGCAGGTCGCGGACATGCTGGCGGCCATGGAGGCCGAGGGCGAGGGCCTGCCCACGTCGAAGGGCGAGGCCGTCACCGGGGACGCCCTGGCCATGCCGTACGGGGACGCGACGTTCGACCTGGTGCTCATCTCCGAGGTCCTCGAGCACGTGCCGGAGGACACGAAGGCCATCGCGGAGCTGGTCCGGATCCTCAAGCCGGGCGGGGTCGCCGCGGTGACCGTGCCGCGGGAGTGGCCGGAGAAGCTGTGCTGGAAGCTGTCGGACGCCTACCACTCCAACCCGGGCGGGCACTGCCGGATCTACACGGCCGAGGAACTCGGCTACAAGCTGCGCGCCGCGGGCCTCGAGGTGACGGGCACCGGATACGCCCACGCGCTGCACGCGCCGTACTGGTGGCTCAAGTGCGCGGTCGGCACGGAGAACGAGGATCATCCGCTGCCGAAGGCGTACCACAAGCTGCTCGTGTGGGACCTCATGAAGGGCCCGTGGGTCACACGCACCGCCGAGAAGCTGCTCAACCCGGTCATGGGCAAGTCGATCGTGTTCTACCTGCGCAAGCCCGTGGAGGCCTGATCGTCCGTGCAGTCACACAACAACGGCGTGTCCCGCCCGGGGCCGGTGACCGTGGTGGCCGGTGACCGGCCGGTGCCCAGCGTGCCGGGCGTCCTCGACGCCGACGCGGTCCGGGCCACCGGGCAGTGGATCGCCTCGGTCCAGAAGCCGAACGGTGAGATCCCGTGGTTCACCGGTGGGCACACCGACCCGTGGGACCACGTCGAGTCGGCGATGGGTCTGTCCGTCGCCGGCCAGTGGGAGGCCGCCGAGCGGGCCTACGGGTTCCTCCGCGACTCCCAGCGCCCGGACGGTTCGTGGCCGATCAAGTGGCAGGACGGCCGGATCGTGGACGGCGACGTCGACTCGAACTTCTGCGCCTACGTCGCGGTCGGGGTCTGGCACCACCACCTGGTCACCGGCACCCCGGGGTTCCTGGAGTCGATGTGGCCGACCGTGCGGCGTGCGCTCGACCTGGTGCTGACGTTCCAGGGCCCGGAGGGGCAGATGTGGTGGGGCGCCGGCCCCGAGGGCTTCTGCGAGGAGGCCCTGGTCACGGGGTCGTCGAGCGTCCACCACTCGCTGCGCTGCGGTGTCGCGATCGCCGAGGAGCTGGGGGAGACGGCGCCGGACTGGGACGCGGCCGCCGACCGGCTGGGCCACGCGCTGCGCGCGCACCCGGAGCTGTTCACGCCCAAGGACGAGTTCTCCATGGACTGGTACTACCCGGTCCTGGCCGGTGTCATGGTGGGGGAGCAGGCGCAGGCCCGGCTCGACTCCCGCTGGGACGACTTCGTGGTGGACGACCTCGGTATCCGCTGCGTCGACCACCGTCCGTGGGTCACGGGCGCGGAGACATGCGAGCTGGTGCTCGCGCTCGAGGCCGCGGGTCGGCACGAGCAGGCGCTGCAGCAGTTCACCAACATGCAGCACCTGAGGGATGACGACGGTTCGTACTGGACCGGCCTGGTCTTCGCGGACGGCAAACGGTGGCCCGTCGAGCTGAGCACATGGACCGCCGCGGTGGTGCTGCTGGCCGCTGACGCGCTGTCGCGCACCACGCCGGGCAACGAGATCTTCCGGTACGTCTCGGACCACACCATGCAGCGCCTGCGGTCGCAGCCGGGTGACCCCGCGGACTGTGCGCCGGGCGAGGCCTGCCCGACCGCCGTCGTCGCGCGTTAGTCTGTCGCCACGCCTCCGCTGGACACCTGTCTGGTCAGGTGTCGGCGTGGGTGGGGGTGGCGACGCAGACCGGGGAGTGCGCATGGAAGTGACCTCGACCATCCGGCTGGGCACGGCCGTGTCCATCCCGGTGGAGAGCGATCCCATCACGCTGGCCAAGACCATCGCCTCCGTCGACAACCTCTCCGACGGCCGGGCCGTCCTGGGCGTGGGCTACGGCTGGAACCTCGACGAGATGGCGGCCACAACGTTCCGCCGAAGCGCCGTCGCACAATGCTGCGCGAGTACCTCGAGGCGATGCGCGAGCTCTGGACCCACGACGAGGCCGAGTACCACGGCGAGTTCGTCGACTTCGGGCCCAGCTGGGCCTGGCCCAAGCCCGCCCGGACGCCCGGCCCGCTCACTCTGGTGGGCGCGGCAGGGAACGAGAAGAAGGTCCTGGGCTACGTCGACCGACTGGCCGGCAAGCTCTGCCTCGGGGGCACGGTCTGAGCCGCCGGTAGCGCCCCACCCGGGCCGGTTCCGCCGGTACCGTCGTGGTATGGACCACAGTGACCCGGTCGCTCCCGTCGTCGTCATCACCGGGGCCGGCGGGACGGGGATCACGCCGGTAGCCGCGGACGTCACCGACCCCGACTCCCTCTCCACTCTGGCCGACCGCGTGCGGGCCGACTTCGGTCGACTCGACCTCGTCGTCACCTTCGCGGGGATCCTGGGGATCGGCCCGCTCGCCGCCCTGCGCCGCGGACTGACCCGTCGCCTGCTGGACCACCTGCCGGTGCCGCTGGTCGACAAGGCGCTCGTCCTCGCGCTGGGCGGGAAGATCAACGCCCGGAAGCTCGAGATGCGGCGGCAGGAGGCCGACGCCCGTGAGCAGATGCGGGAGGTAGCCGAATGACCAACCTCGACCCCCGGCCCGAGGAGATCGAGTGCGAGGCCGGCGGCGCGCCCGACGGGCCACGGCCCGGCGGCGCCGCCGTGGAGATCATCACGGCCCGCGACGTCCCCCTGGGCGGACCGCGCGCGATGACCGTCCGCCGGACCCTTCCGCAGAGACAGCGGTCCCTCGTCGGCGCCTTCTGCTTTGTCGACCACTACGGGCCCGACGACGTCTCCGTCAGCGGCGGCATGGACGTCCCCTCGCACCCGCACACCGGCCTGCAGACCGTGAGCTGGCTGTTCGAGGGCAACATCACCCACCACGACTCCGGCGACAACCACGGCGTCGTGAGGCCCGGGGAGGTCAACCTCATGACCGCCGGGTCGGGCATCTGCCATACCGAGGTGTCGACCCAGGACACCACCATGCTGCACGGAGTGCAGCTCTGGACGGTGCTCCCCGAGTCGCACCGCGAGGTGGGCGGCCGCAGGTTCGACCACTTCGTGCCCGACACGGTCCATCTCGAGGGCGGATCGATGCAGGTCTTCATGGGGTCACTGATGGGCTCGTCGTCGTCGGTCCCCACCTACACGCCCCTCGTCGCGGCGGAGATCCGGCTCGACCCCGGCGCCGAGCTGACCGCCGACGTGGACCCGGAGTTCGAACACGGCCTGCTCGCGGACAGCGGCGACCTCACGCTCGAGGGGGTGCGCGTCGCGGTGACCGAACTCGCCTACACGGGCGTCGGCGAGACCACGCTGACCATCCGCAACACCGGGTCGACGCCCGGACGCGCGGTCCTCATCGGTGGCACGCCGTTCTCCGAGGAGATCATCATGTGGTGGAACTTCATCGGGCGGACGCACGACGAGATCGCCCATTACCGCGAGCTGTGGGAGGCCGGCTCCGACCGCTTCGGCCGCGTGGACGGCTACATCGGCCACGACCCGCAGGGTCTGACCCGGCTGCCCGCGCCCGCACTGCCCAACACCACGCTCAGGCCGCGGGTCAATCCCGACCCGCGCGCACGGACCACCGAGTAGGGGAGGACACCGATGACCGAGTACACCGACAAGAACGGCACCACCGTGACCGTGGAGCGCTCCGACTCGCGCGAGGCGTTCGAGATCCGGGACGCCTCCGGCGAGGTTGCCGGCCACGCCGACTTCCGCGATATCGGCGGGGAGCGCATCTTCCACCACACCGTGGTCGGGGAGGAGTTCGGGGGCCGGGGTCTCGGTACCGCGCTCGTCCGCGGAGCGGTCGAGGCGACCCGCGACGAGGGAGTGACGATCGTCCCCGTGTGCTCGATGGTGGAGGGCTTCCTCGGCAAGAACGCCGACGAGTTCGCGGGGGCGTACCGTGACGCCACCGACGACGACCGCGCCCGGGTCGGCGCGGAGGACGGCTGACGTGGGGGTCCCGCAGCTGGACCGGACCCAGCGCGAGGTCTACAAACAGCTCGTCCGCACCGCCGTCGCGTCCCGGCAGGCGTCCCGCGAGGCCGGGCTGGAGGAGGCGCTGCTCGAACTGGTCAACGTGCGCGTGTCGCAGATCAACGGCTGCGCGGCCTGCCTGGCCACCCACGTCCCCGCCGCCCGCGAGGCCGGGGTGTCGCAGGGGCGGCTCGACCTGCTGCCCGCATGGCGAGAACTCGACGCCTTCGGCGACGCCGAGCGGGCGGCGTTGCGCCTGGCCGAGACGTTGACACGCCTGGACGACGTCGACGAACGCGCTGCCGCGACGGCGGCCGCCGCCGACCACTTCTCCGACGAACAGCTCTCGGCGCTGGAGTGGACGATCGTGCTCATCAACGCCTTCAACCGGGTGTCGATCGCCAGTCACCACCAGCCGGGTATCGAGGACTGAGCCGGCCGCCCGCCCCGGGCGCGGCGACCGCCGCCGCCCGGGGAC
>NZ_KV824033.1:0-10917 GCF_001815995.1 Dietzia sp. HMSC21D01
GGGAGAGTAGGACACCGCCGAACACAACTTGATAGAAGCCGGAACCCCCGACCCCACCAGGGCCGGGGGTTCCCGCCATTTCACCCACCCGACGCCGCGTGCATCACCCGGCGGGCCGACGTCGAGCCGAGCAGATCCTCGAGGCTGACGAGCCGTCCGGTGGCATCCGTCAGCGGCACCCGCCAGTTCGGATACTCATCCGACGTACCCGGCATGTTAACCGGGCGCCGATCACCCACCAGATCCGACACCGACACCGCCACGAGCAACGACGGCGCGGCAGCCACGAAACGGTGCAACGCCACGACCAGGTCAGCCGGCGAGTCACCCTCGAGAAGGTCCCGCTCGCGCACCGCCTCGCGGAACGCCTCGATCTCCGCCTCCGCGGACCGGCGCTCCTCGTCGACGTCACCGGTGAGCTGCCCGAGCTCCTCGCGAACATCCACGTGTACGAGATCGACGTAGCCGGCCGTCGGGGGAAGATCATGCGTCGTCACCGACGCCATACACAGGCGGCGATACTCCTCCGGCGGAACCGGCTCGTCGTCACGCTTCTCGAACCACATCACCGACGTACCCAACACCCCGAGATCGGACAACGTCTCCCGCACCCCCGGAGCCACCGTGCCCAGGTCTTCACCGACCACCACGGCGCCGGCCCGCGTGGCCTCCAACGCGAGGACACCGAGCATGGCCTCGTGGTCATACCGGACATACGTCCCCTCGGTGGGCGGAGCGCCCTCAGGAATCCACCACAGGCGGAAGAGCCCGAGGATGTGATCGATACGCACCCCACCGGAATCCCGGAGCGCGGCGCGAACGATGTCGCGGAATGGCGCGTAACCCTCCTCCGCCAGAGCATCCGGTCGCAGCGGCGGCTGCGACCAGTCCTGACCCAGCTGGTTGTACGCATCCGGCGGCGCGCCCACCGAGACGCCGCGGGCGAGCGACCGGTTCAGAGACCACGCATCCGCCCCGGTCGGATGGACGCCGACCGCCAGATCGTGGAGGACGCCCAGCCGCATACCGGCTCCGACCGCCTCGCTCTGCGCAAGCCCCCGCTGCTGCGAGACCTGCCACTGCAACCACTCATGGAAACGGACCTCCTCCGCGTGCTCGGTGGCAAAGCGCGCGACGGACTCCGAGTCCGGATCCCTCAGCTCCTCCGGCCACTCGCTCCAGTCAGGCCCGTGCTCGCCGGCCAGTGCGCACCACGTGGCGAACCCCCTCAGCCCCGGCTGTTCGACGGCGAACCGGTCGAACGACTCAGAGCGTCGCGGCGAGAGCGGAACGGCGAAGAGGAGGCGCAGTGCCTCCAACTTCGCGGACCACGACGCGTCCCGGTCGATGGTGTCCTTCTCATTGGATTCCGCTGCCTCCCGCGCGAGCGCATCGACCCGCGCGCGATCAGCGGCGGGTAGCTCCGCGTACTCGGGCACCAGCTCCGGACGTAGGTACAGGGGAGAGGCGAAACGGCGGGTCGTCGGCAGGTACGGCGACGGACCGACCGGCGGGTACGGCTCGCCGGCATGCATCGGATTGACCAACACGAAATCCGCGCCCGTCTCCCGGCCGGCCCAGCCGCAGAGGTCGCCGAGGTCGGCGAGATCCCCGACGCCCCACGACTGCCGCGAACGCACCTGATAAATCTGCGCGGCCAGGCCGACGGCCCTGCGCTCTTTCAGGCCGCGGGGGACCGGGATCGTCGGCGGGTAGACGAGCAGGGTGCACTCACTCGACTCGGGTTCGCGGTCCGGAACCTCCACCACGGCGGAGACGCGATGCCATCCCGCGGGCAGCGCGGCCGGCACCTGGAGCGTCACCCGTTCGACTGTGACGCCGTCGACCTCACGGGCTGCCCGCGGCTCATCGAGGGGGAGCAGGGTCACCGGGACATCCGTGTCCTCGAGCAGGACCGACACGGTCACCTTCGCGCCGTGCGGGACATGGACCGGGCACCCTATGGCGGTGCCCTGACGTGCCACCAGAGACGGCGGCAGAACACGCCGCCAGGGGCGCACGCGAACGGCCGCCAGGGCCTCGTGTTCCGAAACGCCGAGCTCGTCGTCGTCGACAGCAACCGGTACGCCCATCGCGGCGAGCACCGCGCGCACAGTGCGGGCGGGGATCTCCCGGTGCACGCCCTGCGCGTCGTCATAACTCGTGGCGACCCCGCACACCTCGGCGAGCTCGGCCAGGACAGGGGAGACGATGTCATTCGCAGTCACGCGGTCCACTGTGCCACCGGCCGCGCAGTCGACGCGCCGGTCGACGGAAACGGACCACACTCCGCGAAGCGCGGCCGCACCACGTAGCCTGACGGAACACGAACCTGTTCGCCCAGAGAAAGAGCGTGGCCCACCCATGACCGAGGCATTCATCTACGACGCCATCCGGACACCGCGAGGTAAGGGCAAGCCCGGCGGTGCCCTACACGGGGTCAAGCCGATCGACCTGGTGGTCGGCCTCATCGAGGAGACGCGCCGTCGGTTCCCCGATCTCGACGAGAACCGCATCTCGGACATCATCCTCGGCATCGTCACCCCCCTCGGTGACCAGGGGATGGACCTGCCCCGCATCGCGGCCCTGGCCGCCGGCATGCCCGACACGGTCGCCGGCGTGCAGATCAACCGCTTCTGTGCCTCCGGGCTGACGTCCATCAACATGGCCGCCCAGAAGATCCGCTCCGGATGGGACGAGGTCGTCTTCGCCGGTGGGGTGGAGTCCATGTCCCGCGTCCCCATGGGCACCGACGGTGGCGCCTGGGCGATGGACCCCGCCACCAACTACGACACCTACTTCTCGCCCCAGGGCATCGGCGCCGACCTCATCGCCACCCTCGAGGGCTTCACCCGCGAGGACGTGGACCGCTACGCCGAGCGCTCGCAGCGACTCGCCGCCCGGGCCTGGGAGGAGGGCCGGTTCGCCAGGTCGGTCGTGCCCGTCAAGGACATCAACGGCATCACCATCCTCGACCACGACGAACACATGCGACCCGGCACCACCGTCGAGGCGCTCGCCGGGCTCAAGCCCTCCTTCGCCATGGTCGGCGACATGGGCGGGTTCGACGCCGTCGCGCTGCAGAAGTACCACTGGGTCGAGGAGATCAACCACGTCCACCACGGCGGCAACTCGTCCGGCATCGTCGACGGCGCCGCCCTCGTCGTGGTGGGCTCCGAGAAGGCCGGGCAGGAGATGGGGATGACCCCGCGCGCCCGGGTCGTCGCCGCCGCGACCTCGGGGGCCGACACCACCATCATGCTCACCGGACCCACGCCGGCGGCCAAGAAGGCGCTCGCCACCGCCGGCCTGACCCCCGACGACATCGACCTGTGGGAGCTCAACGAGGCCTTCGCCTCGGTCGTGCTGCGCTTCCAGAAGGACATGGACATCCCGGACGAGAAGCTCAACGTCAACGGCGGCGCCATCGCCATGGGCCACCCGCTGGGCGCCACCGGGGCCATGATCACCGGCACGGTGCTCGACGAACTCGAGCGCACCGGCGGCAAGCGCGCCCTCATCACGCTCTGCGTGGGTGGCGGCATGGGCGTGGCCACCATCATCGAACGCGTCTGACCCACCGACACCACAGCGATACAGGAGTACAGAACCAGTGAGCGACAACATGTTCCGGTGGGAGCAGGACGGCGACGGCATCGTCACCCTCACCATGGACGACCCCGACCACGGCGCCAACACGATGAACACCCGCTTCATCGACGACTTCTCCGCCACGGTCGACCGCATCGTGGCCGAGAAGGACTCCATCAAGGGAGTCGTCCTCACCTCCGCCAAGAAGAGCTTCTTCGGCGGCGGCGACCTCAAGTCCATGATCAAGGCCGGCCCCGAGCAGGCCGAGGAGCTCTACGAGCGGTCGATGGGTATCAAGGGCCGCATGCGTGCCCTCGAGACCTGCGGCGTGCCCGTCGTGGCCGCGATCAACGGCGCCGCCCTCGGCGGCGGCCTCGAACTCGCGCTCGCGTGCCACCATCGCGTCATGGCCGACGCCCGCGGCGCCAAGGTCGGACTGCCCGAGGTCACCCTCGGCCTGCTGCCCGGCGGCGGCGGCATCGTCCGCACCGTCCGGATGTTCGGCCTCGCCCAGGCCGTGCCCAACATCCTCATGTCCGGCCGTTCCTTCGCGCCCGACAAGGCCCTCAAGGCCGGGCTGGTCGACGAGGTCGTCGAGCCCGAGAAGCTCATCGACGCCGCCAAGGCATGGCTCGCCACCGACCCCGAGCCCACCCAGCCGTGGGACCGCAAGGGCTGGACTCTGCCCGGCGGCACGATCGACGACCCCGCGCTGGCGGGCGTCCTGCCGTCTTTCCCCGCCAACATGCGCAAGCAGACCAAGGGCGCGCCCGCCCCTGCGCCGCGCGCCATCATGGCCGCCGCCGTCGAGGGCTCCCAGGTCGACTTCGCCACCGCCGAGAAGATCGAGGCGCGCTACTTCGTCTCCCTCGTCACCGGCCCCATCGCGAAGAACATGATCCAGGCGTTCTTCTTCGACATGCAGCACTGCTCCTCCGGCGGCGCCCGCCCGAAGGCGGCCGACGGCTCCGAGATCCCGCGCACCCGGTTCACCAAGGTCGGCGTCCTCGGCGCGGGCATGATGGGCGCCGGCATCGCCTACGTCTGCGCCAAGGCCGGCATCGAGGTCGTCCTCAAGGACGTCGAGCAGGCCTCCGCCGACAAGGGAAAGGCGTACTCCGAGAAGCTCGAGGCCAAGGCCCTCGAGCGGGGCCGAACCACGCAGGAGAAGTCCGACGCGCTGCTGGCCCGCATCACCCCGACCACAGACCCGCAGGCGCTCGCCGGCTGCGATCTGGTGATCGAGGCGGTGTTCGAGTCGCCCGATCTCAAGAAGAAGGTCTTCCAGGAGATCGAGGACATCGTCGCGCCCGACGCGCTGCTCGGCTCCAACACCTCGACCCTGCCGATCACCGACCTGGCCACCGGCGTCAAGCGGCCGGAGGACTTCATCGGCCTGCACTTCTTCTCGCCCGTCGACAAGATGCAGCTCGTCGAGATCATCTGCGGGGAGAAGACCACGCCGGAGACGCTGGCCAAGGCCATCGACCTGACGCTGCAGATCCGCAAGATCCCGATCGTCGTCAACGACTCGCGAGGCTTCTACACCTCCCGCGTCATCGGCACCTTCGTCAACGAGGCGATCGGCATGCTCGACGAGGGCATCGAACCGTCCACCATCGAGCAGGCCGGCCGGATCGCCGGCTACCCGGCGGCGCCGCTGCAGCTCTCCGACGAGCTGAACCTCAACCTCATGGTCAAGATTCGTCAGGCCACCCGCGAGGCCGAGGAGGCCGCGGGCAGGGAGTACGTGCCCACCTCCTCCGACCGCGTCGTCCTCAAGATGGTCGAGGAGCTCCAGCGGTCCGGGCGCGCCGCCGGCGCCGGATTCTACGAGTACGCCGACGGCAAGCGCGGCGGACTGTGGCCGGGCCTGCGGGAGGCGTTCAACACCTCTCCCGACAACGCCCCGCCGCTGCAGGACCTGATCGACCGCATGATCTTCGCCGAGGTGCTCGAGACGCAGAAGTGCGTTGACGAGGGCGTGATCACCGACGACGCCGACGCCAACATCGGCTCGATCATCGGCATCGGGTTCCCGGCGTGGACCGGCGGCACCCGCCAGTACGCCAAGAACTACTCGGAGCCGGGCGCCAAGGAGGCCTCGGGCTACAAGGGTTTCGTCGCTCGCGCGGAGGAGCTGGCCGCGAAGTACGGCGAGCGCTTCGCTCCGACCGAGTCGCTGAGGAAGCTGGCGGCAGACCAGGGCTGACGCCCGCATCCCACCGGCTCAGGCTGTCGTCCACCCCCGTTCGCCGTCCCCTCGAAGGGCACGGCGGGCGGGGGTGTCGCGCATGCACCTAGACCCTCTGCCCGCCGCGGCGTGAAACGCGAGCAGGGGCGCTACGAACTGCCGGCCACCGACAACTTCACCGCCTTCATCACCCAGCCCGCAGGCTGGCAGGTGCCAGTCGACGAGCAGAAGGTCGCCCAGTTCAGCTACAACCACCTGCCCGAGGGCTCGCCGGAGCTGCGCTTCGGCGGGCTGAAGCCGACCGGCGATCTACCCGCGGCGGTGAACTTCCCGCTCGCGAAGTCGGCCGCGACCGCCGATCCGAGGCAGTCCTGCCCGATCGCCTCCGACACCCAGACCTACGACATGGAGGAGGTCGGGTACGCGAGCCGCGGCGTGCCCGCCGACCTCGCGGCCCGCGACGACTACGCGGGCTGCGGCATCCTGCTCCTGGGCGACAACGTCGGCGACGACCTAAGCCTGAACCAGCCCGTCAAGGACCTCTACGCCGACGCGAACGGTCCCGTGCGTGCCATCCCCGGTAACCACGACATGGACTTCGACGCGGCCGACGCCACCCACTCCGTCGACACCTATCGCCGCGACTTCGGCGCGCCGTACTACTCCTACGAAGTGGGCGACACCCACTTCGTGGGTCTGTTCAACATCGTCTACAACGGTCAGAAGGCCGACGGGTCCAACGGCGGCTACGCCGAGGCCCTCACGCAGGAGCAGCTCGACTGGCTGCGTAACGACCTGCAGCACGTGGAGCGTCAGAAGAACATCGTCGTGGCCGCGCACGCGCCGATCGTGGACTACCGCGGTGTCACGACCGACAACGCGAGTGCGCTGTACGAGATCCTGGCCGATTATCCCAACGCGGTGACGGTGGGCGGTCACACCCACACGCTGGAGCATCTGTTGGCGGGTGACTCCAGGCAAGAGTGGATCGATGCCGGGATCCCCGAGTTGACCCACGACCAGCTCGTGGCCGGCGCGGTCTCCGGCTCGTGGTACTCCGGCGAGCTCAATGAGAACGGCGTCCCCTACTCGTACACGTCCGACGCCGCCGAGCCCGGTGTCTTGACCATCGAGTTCGACGGACACGAGCGCTCCGAGTACTACACCGTGCGTAACGAGTCGGCCGACCGCCAGTTCTTGACAGGGATCAACAGCCCCGCGTGGCGGGAGTGGGCCGAGGCCTACCAGCAGTGGAAGGACGACGGGGAGCAGGGTGAGGCTCCGGCTCCCGTGGCGACCGACTCCGCCAGCACCGCGGACGTGAGCACGGGCGCGGCGTGGCTGGCGGCCAGCTTCTTCGGCGGATCCACGGACGCCAGCGTCCGGGTGTCCGTCGACGGGGGCGAGCCCGTCGCCGCCGAGCACACCCAGCCGGCGGCCGGCGAGGCCCTCAACGTGGGCTGGGAGTACACCGAGACCGTCTCGGGGACCCACAACCTCATCGCCGACGCCGCACTGGGCCGGTCGAGCTCGCACCTGTGGCGGATCGCGCTGCCCTCCGATCTCGAGCCGGGCGAGCACACCGCCCGGGTCTCGGCGACGGACCGGTACGGACGTGAGCACAGGACGTCGTTCGCCTTCACGGTGACGGGCTGAACGTTCGGTGGAGTTCTCCTCTGGCGGCGAGGCCACGGCCCCGCCGCCGAGGGGTGCGGATCCGCTGACACCGCGCCTGGGCGGACCTCAGCCGCGCTCGGACGCGATCCGCCCCATCCGTGAGAATGCCTCGGAGAGAAGTTCGTCGGAGCAGGCGAAGTTCACGCGGGCGAAGCCCTTGCCCTGAGGTCCGAACGCCGGGCCCGGGCTCAGCGCGACCCGACCCTCGTCCAGGAACGCGGCGGCAGGGTCGTCGCCGAGGCCCGGGTACCCGCGCAGATCGATCCACGCGACGAACCCCGCGTCAGGCCGCCGCCACCGCGCGCGGGGCAGATGCTCGGCCAGCAACCGCTCCATGAGGTCGAGATTCGACGCGAGGGCGGCCCGCATGTGGTCGAGCCAGTCGAGTGACTCGGTGAGCGCGGCCTCGGCGGCGAGGGCGCCGAAGTGCCCCACCGCGCCGGACAGCGCCGAACGGGGAACCGCGAACTTCTCCGGATTGCCGTTGACCACGAACGCGCACTTCAACCCGGCGAGGTTGAACGCCTTGGACGCCGATGAGATCGCCAGCCCCACCTCGCGCGCGGTCTGCGAGACCGCCAGGAACGAGACGAAGTCCACGCCGGGCATGGCCAGGGGCGCCCAGATCTCGTCCGAGACCACCACCGCGTCGTGCCGGGCGGCGATCCGGGCTAGCTCGGCCAACTCCGCACGCGAGTGGAGGACGCCCGTGGGATTGTGCGGGTGACTGAGCAGAACGGCCCGGGCTCCACCCGCCAACGCCTGCTCGATTCCCGCCAGATCCAGTTGCGGGTCCTCGCCGTCGTGACCGATCAACGGCACCGCGACCGGTGACATCCCCACGCGCCGAATCCACGGCCCGAACGGCATGTACACCGGCGGCGTGTACACGACACCGCTCCCGGCCGGCAGGATGCGCGCCAGCGACTCGCGAACGCCGACCCCCACATCGTTGACCGGGATCACGGCGTCCTCCGGCACGTCGTACCCGAAACGCGAGTAGTACCGGGCGCACACCCCGGCCAGCCGCTCGATCTCCGTGAAGTACCCGGTGTCCCCGTCGGCGACGGCGGCCGCGAGTCGATCCCGGATCGCGGGGGCCAGCAGGACGTCGGTCTCGGCGACGAACAGCGGCAGCACGTCCTCCGGGTACGCCTGCCACTTCTGGCTGCGGCGCCTGCGCAGGACGGACTCGGGGACATCCAGAGGGAACGGCACGTGGGGCATCCTTCTCATCCGGGGGCACGCGGAACCACCAGGCTACTCAGCCGTCGCGGCCGCGATCGTCAGCTCCCGGGAAGGATCCCCGGCGCCACCCATACGTCGGCATCCGGGGACTGCCTGCCGAGCGGCATCATCGTGGAGTAGGCGGTCCCGGATCCGGTGGGGATGACGATGCCGCCGGAGGTGTAGTCCCAGCCCATCTCGTAGGCGACGCGGTAGCCGGCCTGATAGGCGGCCCCGGCCCAGGGGTCCGACGAGCCGTGCCACATGTCGGTGAGGAGGGAGAACCGGCGAAGTTCGGCGACGGATCCATCCGGGGCCACCTGCCAACACCGCACACCCGCCAGGTTCCAGTAACCGTCGCACCAGGTGGGGGAGTCCGCCGGGGCCCGCGAGACCACACGCATGACATTCGGTCCCGGCTCCCAGAACCCCGGCTGGTCCGGGCCGGTCGTGGACTGGGTGTCAACGTACCGCGCGTCGGCCGGGATCGGCGCGGGCGGCGGAAAGGGCGCCCGCCATGTGTCCAGGGGATGGGCCCCGGTCTGCTGCGCCGAGGCTGCGGGCACCAGACCCGTCATGAGGGCGAGCGCGGCGGTCATCACCGCGATGAGGCGGGCGGTGACGCGGAATGTGACGCGGCAGGACATGCGCACAGTCCATCACGGCCGAGGCGCCCTCACAGGTCGAACGCCTGCACGTGAGTACACCGTGACGGGACCGTCACCGCGAATAGCACAGGGGAAACAGCCCGTTCCTACGGTTGCCGTCACGGGGCTCCGAACGAGGGAGCCCACCGGCGGGGAGGGGCCACGCACATGACGCGCTCACGCACGATCGAGAACTGGGATCCGGAGGACCGGCACCAGTGGGAGTCCGGCGGTCGCCGCATCGCCGTGCGCAACCTGTACTGGTCGGTGTTCGCCGAGCACGTGGGGTTCTCGGTGTGGACCCTCTTCGCGGTGATGGTGCTGTTCATGCCGGAGGACGTCTATGGACTCGACGCCCCGGACAAGTTCCTCGTCTCCGCGGTCGTGACCCTCACCGGCGCGTTCCTGCGCATCCCCTACACGCTGGCCACGGCCACGTTCGGCGGTCGCAACTGGACGATGTTCTCCGCGTTCGTCCTGCTCATCCCGGCGGGCGCGATGCTATGGATCATGGCCAACCCGGGCCAGCCGCTGTGGCTGTACCTGGTGGTAGGCGCGCTCGCCGGCCTGGGCGGGGCCAACTTCGCCTCCTCCATGACCAACATCAACGCCTTCTTCCCGCAG
The DNA here is from genome assembly GCF_001815995.1 of Dietzia sp. HMSC21D01. Classification (NCBI taxonomy): domain Bacteria; kingdom Bacillati; phylum Actinomycetota; class Actinomycetes; order Mycobacteriales; family Dietziaceae; genus Dietzia; species Dietzia sp. HMSC21D01. The sequence continues at coordinate 9,961 of NZ_KV824033.1, forward strand.
CGGATGAAGGGCTGGGCCCTGGGCCTCAACGCGGGCGGCGGCAACCTCGGTGTGGCCACCATTCAGGTGGTGGGCCTGGTCGTGATCGCGCTGGCCGGTAACCGCTCGCCGCACTGGGTGATCGCGGTGTACCTGGTGCTGCTGGTGATCGCCGGCATCGGTGCGGCGCTGAAGATGGACAACCTCGCTCACCAGACCGTCGACGTGGCCAGCATGAAGGATGTGGTCCGCGACAAGGACGGCTGGGTGCTGTCCCTGCTCTACATCGGTACCTTCGGCTCGTTCATCGGCTTCAGCTTCGCCTTTGGCCAGATGCTCACCATGACCTTCACCGGCAACGGACAGTCGCCGGGCGAGGCCGCGCTCCACGCCGCGCAGATCACCTTCCTCGGCCCGCTGCTCGGTTCGCTGACCCGCATGCTCGGTGGCCGCCTGGCCGACCGGTTCGGCGGTGCGCGGGTGACGCTGGTGACGTTCCTCGGCATGGCCCTCACCACGGTGGCGCTTATCGTCACCTCGAGCATGCAGGCCTCGAACGGCGGCAGGCTCTCCGGCGGCGCGCTCGTCCTGTTCTTCGCCGCCTTCCTCACCCTGTTCGCGCTCACGGGGATGGGCAACGCGTCGGTCTACAAGATGATCCCCACCGTCTACGAGGCCCGCAGCAGGGGCCTGGACCTGCCGGAGGCGGCGCGGGCGGCGTGGTCGCGGGCCCACTCGGGGGCGTTGATCGGAGTGGCCGGCGCCGTCGGGGCCTTCGGCGGCTTCCTCATCAACATGACCCTGCGCAGCTCATACCAGTCATCGGGATCGGCGACGGCGGCGTTCGTGGTGTTCACCGTCTTCTACGTGGTGGCGGCCGTGATCACCCGGGCCGTGTACCTGCGCCGCCCGGCCGCCGCGCCCGCGCCGGTGGCCACCGGGACGTCGCCTGTCGGGGCGGCCGGGTCGTCGCGGGTT
>NZ_KV824034.1:0-17680 GCF_001815995.1 Dietzia sp. HMSC21D01
CCGCCACCGCTCCGGGGAGCGATGGCGGCCCTTCGTCATGGTCCGCCCGTCGTCAGTGCTTGGCGGGAGCGACGCCCTCAGGGTTCCGGGCTGCCTCGCCGGTCGCGACAGCGCTGGCCGCGGCGTAGTGGTGAGCGGAGACCTCGTGGATCCGGCTCTTCTTGAGGGTGTCGTCCTTCTTGGGACGCAGCGAGATGACCATCCAGATGGCCAGGAACGCGGCGATGCTCACCAGCCAGATGTTCTCGACCCGGCCGATGTGGTTCCCGAAGAGCATCGCCAGGAGGAACAGGACGAAGAACCCGCCCACGGCGACGCCGACCATCCTGCTGTGCTTGTGCCAGCCCCAGGCGACCGAGGGCTCGTCCACGGAACTGATCCCGTTGACGACGATCTCCCTGCTGGTGTGGTGTCCGTCAGCGCTCATGCTCCCCGGTTCTCCTCACGGCTCGCTGGCAGCCCTGCGGGCCGCCGACATCGTGCCCAGTTTGTCACACCGCGTTCTCAGGTCGACGCCTAACCCGCCGCGGGAGGCCCCGAGGGGGTCGTCCGATGCGGCACACACGGCCGTCGGCGTGGACAATGGCGGGGTGACCACGCGCGTTCTCGTCCTCGGCAGTACCGGCTCGATCGGGACCCAGGCACTCGAGGTGACCTCGCAGGCCGGCGCCGACCGCTTCGAGGTGGTCGGTCTGGCCGCCGGTGGTGGCCGCGTCGATCTCCTCGCGGAGCAGATCCGCACGACCGGTGCGCGCTTCGTCGCGGTGTCGGACCCGACCGCGGCAGGGCGAATCGGCTCGGCGTTCCCGGACGTGACGGTCCTGTCCGGCCCGTCCGCGGCGACGCGACTGGTGGACGCGGTCGAGTCGGACGTGGTGCTCAACGGCATCGACGGGTCGAGGGGACTGGGGCCGACCCTCGCCGCCCTGCGCTCGGGCGCCCGGCTCGCTCTGGCCAACAAGGAGTCGCTCGTCGCCGGGGGCGCGCTCGTCACGGGGGCGGCCGCGCCGGGGCAGTTGATCCCGGTGGACTCGGAGCATTCCGCGATGGCGCAGTGCCTGCGTGCGGGCGCGAGCGACGAGGTGGCCTCGCTGGTCCTCACCGCGTCCGGTGGCCCGTTCCGCGGTCGGACGCGCGCGGAGCTGGCCGACGTCACGGCCGAGGAGGCCCTGCGCCACCCCACGTGGGCGATGGGCCGGATGATCACGCTCAACTCGGCGACGCTGGTCAACAAGTCTCTCGAGCTCATCGAGGCGCACCTGCTGTTCGGGGTGCCCTACGACCGGATCGACGTCACGGTCCACCCGCAGTCGGTGGTGCACTCGGCCGTGACCTTCGTCGACGGCGCGACGGTGGCCAAGGCGTCGCCGCCGTCGATGAAGCTCCCGATCGCGCTGGCCCTGGGCTGGCCCGACCGCGTCCCGGGTGCGTCGACGCCGCTGGATTTCACCCGCGCGCACACGTGGACGTTCGAGCCGGTCGACACCGGGACCTTCCCCGCTATCGAGGTGGCCCGCGCGGCCGGCGAGTCGGGTGGCCTGCGCACGGCGGTGTTCAACGCGGCCAACGAGGAGGCCGCGCCGGCGTTCCTCGACGGTCGGATCCGGTTCACGGACATCGTGGACGTGGTGGCGGAGACCGTCGGCGCCGCGGACGAGTGGTCGTCTGATCCGCGGGATCCCGACGACGTCGCGGCGGCGGAGTCCTGGGCGCGGCGGCACGCCGCGGCCATCGTCACGGGCCTGGAGGGCTGAGTCGTGCTGATCGTCGGGATCGTCCTGTTCGCGCTGGGGATCATGGTGTCGATCGTGCTCCACGAATACGGGCACATGAGGGTGGCCCTGTGGTCGGGGATGAAGGTGCGCCGGTTCTTCGTGGGCTTCGGCCCGACCCTGTGGTCGGTGCGGCGGGGCGGGATCGAGTACGGGCTCAAGGCGATCCCGCTGGGGGGCTTCTGCGACATCGCGGGGATGACCGCGTACGACCGGTTGCCGCCGGAGGACGAGCCGAAGGCCATGTGGCGTCAGGCGTGGTGGAAGCGCGTCGCGGTGCTGCTGGCGGGGCCGTTCATGAACATCGTGCTGGCGATCGCCCTCTTCTACACGGTCGCCCTGGGGTGGGGGCTGGCCAACCGGGACGTCCAACCGATCCCGACCGACCGGGTCGCCGCGGTGGTCGGTGACACGTGCGCGGGTGCGGACGACTGTGGCATCGGCGTGGGCCCCGCCGGTGAGGCGGGGATCCTCCCGGGCGACCGGATCACCGCCGTCGACGGGGTCCCCGTGGTGAGCTGGGCCGACCTGTCGGAGGTGGTGTCGGCGCGCCCCGGCGAGACCGTGCCGGTGGCGTTGGAGCGGGACGGGGAGGAGGTGACGACGACGACGAGGTTGACCTCGTCGACCGTCGACGGTCAGGAGCGGGGAGCGCTCGGTGTCCGGCTTTCGGAGGACGGGATCCCGCAGGAGATCCTCGATGACCCCGCGTATCAGACCGTCAACACCTATGACGCGCTCTCCGCGGTGCCCGCGACCTTCGTCTTCACCGGCGAGATGGTGGAGGCGACCGTCGAGGGGCTGATCTCGTTCCCGGCGAAGATCCCGGCCGTCGCGGCGTCGATCTTCGGTGCGGAGCGGGCCGAGGACTCGCCGGTGTCAGTGGTCGGAGCCAGCTACATCGGCGGACAGGCGGTCGAGCAGGGGCTGTGGAGTCTGTTCCTGCTCTTCCTGGCCGGGCTCAATCTCTTCCTCGGCGCGTTCAATCTCGTGCCGTTGACGCCGTTCGACGGCGGCCACATCGCGGTGGTGTTCTACGAGAAGATCCGCGACGCGGTGCGGAGGCTGCGCGGTCTGGCCCCCGGCGGCCCGGCCGACTACGAGAAGCTGGCGCCGCTGACGATGGCGGTGTTCGTCCTGCTGATCGGCGTGTCCGCGATCGTCATCACCGCCGACTTCGTCAACCCGATCCTGCTGCCGGGCTGAGCCGACCCACACCCACCTCGCCCCCGTCGCCGGTTACCCGGATAATGGCGGTCGGGACTCGTGGGCACCCGGCCCGCAGCCCCTACGGAAGGCCTGTTGTGAACGACTCATCCTCGATCCCGGTCGGACTGGGTATGCCCGACGCACCGCCGCCGGTGCTGGCGCCGCGGCGCAGAACCCGGCAGCTGTACGTCGGCCCGGTCGGCGTGGGCAGTGATCACCCGGTTTCGGTCCAGTCCATGACCAACACCAAGACGCACGACATCAACTCGACGCTGCAGCAGATCGCCGAGCTCACGGCGTCCGGCTGCGACATCGTGCGCGTGGCCTGCCCGCGACAGGAGGACGCCGACGCGCTGTCGACGATCGCCCGCAAGTCGCCGATCCCGGTGATCGCCGACATCCACTTCCAGCCCAAGTACATCTTCGCGGCGATCGACGCCGGGTGTGCGGCGGTGCGCGTCAACCCGGGCAACATCAAGGAGTTCGACGGGCGCGTCAAGGAGGTCGCCAAGGCGGCCGGTGACGCGGGCATCCCGATCCGTATCGGCGTCAACGCGGGCTCGCTGGACCCGCGGCTGCTGGCCAAGTACGGCAAGGCCACGCCCGAGGCGCTCGTGGAGTCCGCCGTATGGGAGGCGTCCCTGTTCGAGGAGCACGGGTTCGGTGACATCAAGATCTCGGTCAAGCACAACGACCCGGTGATCATGGTCGAGGCGTACCGACAGCTCGCCGCCCAGACCGACTACCCGCTGCACCTCGGCGTGACGGAGGCGGGCCCTGCGTTCCAGGGCACCATCAAGTCCGCCGTCGCGTTCGGCGCGCTGTTGGCCGAGGGCATCGGCGACACGATCCGTGTCTCCCTCTCGGCCCCGCCGGCCGAGGAGATCAAGGTCGGCGCGCAGATCCTGCAGTCGCTCAACCTGCGACCGCGGAAGCTGGAGATCGTCTCGTGCCCGTCCTGCGGTCGCGCGCAGGTCGACGTGTACAAGCTCGCCGAGGAGGTCACCGCCGGCCTCGAGGGGATGAGCGTTCCGCTGCGCGTGGCCGTGATGGGTTGCGTGGTCAACGGACCGGGCGAGGCGCGTGACGCCGATCTGGGTGTCGCCTCGGGTAACGGCAAGGGGCAGATCTTCGTCAGGGGCGAGGTCATCAAGACGGTGCCGGAGGCGGCGATCGTGGAGACCCTCATCGAGGAGGCCATGCGGATCGCCGACGAGATGGGCGAGACGGTGGGGGAGGCCGCCGAGGGCCAGGGCCCCCAGGTCAAGGTCACGCGATAGGCCGTGACCGACACGGCTGCGCCGGACACCGGGATCGGTGGGTGCCGGGAGGTCGGCCCGGGCGAGTCCCGGGCCGTGTCCGATGTGCTGGCGTCCGATCCGCTGGTCGCGGCGCCCGCCGCGGAGAAGTTCGCGACGTCGGGCGTGGTGGCCGGTGCGGACGGGCGGTTCCTCACCCTCGGCGGTCCCGCGCGGTCGCTGGTCTTCGTCGGCAGCTCCGTGCTGCCGCTGCGCGGTGACGACGCCGATCACCGCGCGCTCGGCCGCGCGGTCGCCGGCCTCGGGCTCGGTCCCATGTCCGTCCACGGTCGGCGGGAGCAGGTGGCCTCCCTGTGGCCGGCCCTCCGTGACGCCTGGGGGGAGGCCAGGGAGTACCGGGACCAGCAGTACCTCATGACGCTGGAGCGCCCGGTGGATCCCGCCATGATTCCCGACGGGATCCGTCCGGCCACCCTGGAGGAGTTCGAGCCGGTTCTGGCGGCCGCCGCGGCCATGTATCGCGAGGAGCTGCGCGCCGACCCGTTCGCCGTGGGAGCGGGGATCCCCTTCCGTCGTCGCGTCGCCCGCTCGTTGGCGCGGGGACGGACCTGGATCGGGCTCGACCGGGGCGAGGTGGTCTTCAAGGCCGACATCGCCGCTCTCGCCCCGCGGGTCGCGCAGATCCAGGGCATATGGGTCCACCGGGACAAGCGGGGCGCCGGTCTCGGATCGGGGGGGACGGCCGCGGTGTGCGCGGCGCTCCGGTCCCACGGGCTCACGCCGTCGCTCGTGGTGAACGGGTCCAATGTCGCCGCCCGCGCCGCCTACCGCCGCGTCGGCATGACCGACGCCGTCGACTACGCGACGGTCCTGCTGTGATCGGCACGGCCGCCGCCGCGCGGGCCCGACCCCGAGCGGGGTACCGCGGCCACCGCGGCTTCGGCCCGGGTCGGGCGCTGTGGGACAGTGGACCGGAAGTCGGATCGTGAGCTCGGATTTCTCGAATCGCACGGAGGGTAGGACGGCGATGGACAGGACAGCGACGGTGATCACCGGACACGGCGCCTCGCGGGGGAGGGCCGCGTGAGCGTTCCCGCCCCAGCCACTGGGCCCGTCACCACTGCGCCCGCCACCACTGCGCCCGTCACGACTGCGCCCGTCACCGGGGCGCCGGTCGGCGGTGCCGTGACCGATCCGGGTTTCCGGTCGCAGCGTGGAGCCGACCGGGTCATGCGACGCCTCCTCGGTATCCACGAGATCGACAGGAAGGCCGGCTCGGGCGCGCACCGGGCGTTCCGGATCTCCGTTCTCGTGTCCGCCGTGCGCTGCCTCATCACGTACCTCGCGATCCCGATCCTCGTGCCGCTGCTCAGCTTGTCCGGGTGGGTGGCGGCCCCGGTCGGCATCGCGCTGTGCGTCATCGCCGTGGTCAACGGAGTGGTGAGCGTGCGGCGTTTCTGGGCGTCCGACCACGCCCGGCGCTGGACCTACACCGCCTTCATGGGCGTCGTGTTCGTCATCCTCGGCGTGGCCATGGTCTCCGAGTTGAGCCGGTTGGGGGTGATGTGATGGATCCGCGACAGAACCCCGACACCGGGGCCGAGCAGGACGACCGGGTGGAGCCCGACGAGACCGGCCGGTCCCCGGGCGGCGACGTGCTCACCATGTGCCTCTTCGGGGCCATGGTGATCATCGCCTCGATCTGTTTCGTCATCTGGTGACCCGCCGCCCCCGCCCGTGAGCACCGGCGGGGCCGGTCGGCTCGACGCGGCCTATCCTGGTGGTATGACCACCTCCACCCGCCATCCCCTCGTCCCCGGTGATCCCACCCCGATACGGACGGTGCCCGACTCGATCCCGCGTCCGGAGTACGTGTGGCGCGACCGCGTCGACGAGGCCAACGGCGAGGCGTGGGTGCAGCCGCCCGAGGTGATCGACGCGATGCGCGTGGCCAGCAGGATCGCGGCGGACGCGCTCGTCGCCGCCGGCGAGGCCGTCGCGCCGGGCGTGACCACGGACGAGATCGACCGGGTCGTCCACGAGTACCTGTGTGACCACGGGGCCTATCCGTCGACGCTGGGGTACAAGGCGTTCCCCAAGTCGTGCTGCGTCTCGCTCAACGAGGTCATCTGCCACGGCATCCCGGACACCACGGTGATCCGGGACGGAGACATCGTGAACGTGGACGTGACGGCCTATATCCAGGGCGTGCACGGCGACACGAACGCGACGTTCCTCGCCGGCGAGGTCAGCGACGAGGTGCGACTGCTGGTCGAGCGGACCGAGGAGGCGATGAACCGCGGGATCAAGGCCATCCGCCCCGGACGCGAGGTCAACGTCATCGGTCGCGTCATCGAGTCCTACGCCCGGAGGTTCGACTACACGGTGGTCCGTGAGTTCACGGGTCACGGCGTCGGGCCGACCTTCCACAACGGTCTGGTCGTCCTGCACTACGACGACCCGTCGAGGACCGAGGTGCTCGAGCCGGGCATGACGCTGACCGTCGAGCCGATGATCTCCCTCGGCGGCCCGGGATTCGAGGTCTGGGACGACGACTGGACCGTGACGACCGCGGACAAGGCGTGGACCGCTCAGTTCGAGCACACGGTCGTCGTGACCGAGGACGGTTATGAGATCCTCACCCTGCCCTCCGGCTCCTGACCCGCCCGGACCGGGATATGGACGGTCGTCCCGATGCGGCCTCGAGCGTGGACACGACAGTGCATACTGTCCAGCATGATCGACTCGCCCCGTGGACCCGTGGACCAGATCGACCTGTTGGTGGTGGGCGCCGGTTTCGGCGGTATCGCCATGGCCGACCGTCTCCTGCGCGAGGGGCGGGGCCGCGACTTCCTCGTCCTCGAGGCCGCCGACGAGGTCGGCGGGACCTGGCGCGACAACACGTACCCGGGCTGCGCCTGCGATGTGCCGACGGCGTTGTACTCGCTGTCCCGTCACGCCCACCCCGGGTGGTCGCACTCGTTCGGACGCCAGCCCGAGATCCACTCCTACCTGGTGTCGGTCGCCGACCGTATAGGCCTACGTGAGCGGCTCGTCACGTCGTGTGAGGTGACCGCGGCGAAGTGGGACGCGACCGAGGGGACGTGGGTCGTCGACACCAGTCGCGGGCAGGTGCGGGCGCGTCACCTCGTGGCGGCGACGGGCGCTCTCTCCGCACCGTCGGTTCCCCGTCTCCCGGGACTCGACTCGTTCGAGGGGGAGGTGTTCCACTCCGCCCGGTGGCGACACGACATCCCACTCGAGGGCAAGAGGGTCGCGGTGGTGGGCACCGGGGCCTCCGCCGTGCAGTTCGTCCCCGAGATCGCGGGGACCGCCGAGCACGTGACGGTGTTCCAGCGGACCCCCGGGTGGATCCTGCCCCGGCTCGACCGTCCGATCTCCGAACGCCGGAAGAGGCTGTACCGGCGACTGCCGCTCCTGCAGAAGCTCGTCCGCGGCCGGATCTATCTGGGGCGCGAACTGTATGTCGTCGTGTTCACCCGCGCGCAGTTCCTGCTGCGCTTCTTCGAGTGGTTCGCGCGGTTCTACCTCTTCCTCAAGGTGCGGGATCGCCGCGTGCGCAGAGCGCTCACCCCGGACTTCTCGATCGGCTGCAAGCGCGTCCTGCTCACGAGCCACTGGCTCCCCGCGCTGACGCGCCCCGATGTGTCGCTCGTCCCCGGAGCGGCGTCCGCGGTCACGCCCCGGGGCCCGGTCGCCGACGACGGGACCGAGCACCCGGCGGACGTGATCATCTTCGGCACCGGGTTCCAGCCGACCGAGCCGCCGATCTCGAAGGTGATCACCGGAGCCGACGGCCGCACGCTCGCCGAGCACTGGGACGGCAGCCCGCGTGCCCACAACGGAGTCACGGTCGCCGGTTTCCCCAACCTGTTCCTGCTCTACGGACCCAACACGAATCTGGGGCACTCGTCGATCGTGTACATGCTGGAATCGCAGGCCGGGCACGTCCTGCGCCTGGTCGACCTGGCGGAGCGGTCGGGGAGCGGGACGATCCAGGTGCGGGCCGAGGTGGAGCGGGCCTACGCCGATCGCATGGACCGCGAGCTGGCCCACACGGTGTGGAACCAGGGCGGGTGCTCGAGTTGGTACATCGACTCGCGCGGCCGGAACTCGCTGCAGTGGCCGACGTTCACGTTCCGGTATCGCGAGCAGGTCCGCGTCGTGGATCCGGAGGACTTCGTCCTCACCTGACCGCGCCGGCCGCGGACTAGAAGCCGCGGTCGGGGAAGTCGAGCCCCAGCAGTGCGTTCTCGACCACCTCGGCCATCGCCGGGTGGATCCAGTACTGACGCCGCGCGAGATCGGGCACGGTGATCTCGAACTCCATCGCCTGGATGAGGATCTGGATGAGCGACGGCGCGTGGGCACCCATGATGTGGGCGCCGAGCAGAAGACCGGTCGCCCGGTCGGCGATCAGCTTGCAGCAACCGACCGAGTCCTCCATCGCCCAGCCGTACGCCACGTCGCCGTAGTCCTGGGTCTTGACGGTCACGTCGTACCCCGCGGCCCGCGCCTCCGACTCGGTGAGGCCGACCGACGCGATCTGCGGCCACGTGAAGACCGCGTACGGGACGTTGCTGTGGTGGAACGGGTGCAGATCGTCTGGGTGGCGCAGGTTGTGCCCGAGCACGCGCTGTTCGTGGTTGGCGACGTGCTTGAGCTGGAATGGCGAGCTCACGTCGCCCAGCGCCCACACCCCGTCGGCGGTCGTGCGGCCGTACTCGTCCACCCGGACCCGGTCGCCGTCCATCTCCACCCCCGCGGACTCGAGCCCGAGCAGATCGCCGTTCGGCGTGCGCCCGGTCGCCACGAGGAGCGCGTCGCCCGAGCAGCTCGAGCCGTCCTCGAAGGTGATCTCCACGCCCCGGCGGTCCTCACCGGTCGCGGTCATGCTGGTGATCTGCCGACCGAGTCGCACGTCCCAACGACGCCCGGCCGCCGCGGTGAACCGCTCCGCGAGCTCGCGGTCGAGATGCTTGAGCAGCACGTCGGACCGGCCGATGACGGTGACCTCCACACCCAGGGAGGAGAAGATGTGCGCGAACTCGCAGGCGATGAAGCCGGATCCCTGGATGACGATCGACTTCGGCAGCTCCGGGATACGCATCACGTCGTCGCTGGTGTGGTAGGCCACTCCTGCCTCGGTGACGATGTCGGGGACCGACGGACGGCCGCCGGCGGCGATGACGACGGAGTCGGCGGTGATGATCTCCCCGGTGCCGGTGTCAATGGTGCGCGGCCCGACGAACCGCGCGTGCCCGTCGTACACCGTGACGTTGTCGCAGCGGTTACGCCGGTAGTCCTCGCCGCTGTTGGCGATGGGGTCGATCCGGCGTTCGAAGACCCTCGAGACGATGTCCGGCCACCGGACGCCGTCGAGCGTCGAGTCGATCCCGTAGGTGGACGAATGGGTGACCGAGGTGGCCGTGTCCGCCGCGTAGACGAACATCTTGGTGGGGATGCACCCGACGTTGAGGCAGGTGCCGCCGAACGTCCCCTTCTCGCAGATCGCGACGGACTTGTCGGCGAACGACTCGTCGACCAGCGAGTTGCCGCTGCCCGTGCCGATGACGACGAGATCGAAGTGGCGCGAGGGGGTCTGTGTCATTGCGGTCAGGACTCCTTGGGGCGTGCGGACAGGGTCTGGTCGAGCCAACGCCCGAGATGATCGAAGACCACCTCAAGCACGTCGGCGCGGGAGAGGAAGACATCGTGGCGGGCGCGGTCGACGGCGACGTCCGTGACGTCCGCGGAGACGCGGTCGGCGAACCGTTGCATCGACCGGACGTCGAGGATGAGATCCGTGTCGACGTCGATCTCACCGCCGCGAGGCCTCATCCCCACCGACGACGCGGTCGAACGCAACAGCAGAACCGGCAACGGCAGATCGACGCCCGCCTGCAGGCGGCGCTGGGCGCGGCGTACCGCGGCGAGCCATCCGGCGCGAACACCGACTCCTCCGGGGGGTTTGAGGGTGGTATCGAAGTGGAAGTCACCGTCGTGATCGACGTGGGTGCTGATCACGTACCGGTCCGACGTGGGCAACGGGAGCCGGTAGAACGGGCGGACCGAGCCCAATGTCCGGATCACCGGATCGAGCACCGCCCGGGCGCGTTCCGGCACGTCGAGCTGGAACCAGGGGGAGTTCAGCACCACACCGACGACGGGCGCAAGCGCGGAGCGGTCGCGACGCCGCGCCAGCCACAGGGGGACCACCAGGCCACCCGTGGAGTGCGCGAACACGAACACGGGCACGCCCGGGTGCTCGGCGACGATCACCTCGAGCGCCTGATCCAGCTCGTCGTCGTACCTCTCCAGGTCCGTCGTGAAATGGGGCGTCACCCCCTCCCGCCTCGACCGGCCACACTTGCGCAGATCGATGCCGTACGTCGCCGTTCCCCGCGCGGCGAGGAACTCGGCCAGGTGCGTGTGGAAGAAGTAGTCGGACAGTCCGTGGACCACGAGCGCCACGGCGTCCGGCCGGGCCGGCGCGTCCTCGTGCCGCACCAGGGTCGCCGAGATCGGCCCCTCGCCGTCCGGATCGGTCCCGAGCGGGAGCTCGCGCCGGCGATAGGACGGGCCCAGCAGATCGGGGATCCATCGCGGGTCATGTCCGTGGGCGGCGGGATCGGGGGAGTGCGGCGACACGACGACCATCCTAGTCCGGTGTGCCGCGGCGCCGTCCCCGTGAGTAGGCTTGTAGCCCTGTGGGCGCGGGCCCCAGAGGGACAGCCCCGCGTCGACGCGAGATTCGGGTCCACGACCAATGAGCGAGGGTAGCCGGTGACTTCAGACCAGGTGGCAAAGCACGGAACGACGGATGTGGCGCTCATCGGCGCGGGCATCATGAGCGCGACCCTGGGGGCGTTGCTGCGTCGGCTCCAGCCGGACTGGGACATCCAGGTATTCGAGCGGCTCGAGGGCCCCGCAATGGAGTCCTCCGACGCGTGGAACAACGCCGGCACCGGCCACTCCGCCCTGTGCGAGCTCAACTACTCGCCCAAGACCGCCGACGGCGACGTGGACATCACCAAGGCCGTGGGCGTCAACGAGAAATTCCAGGTCTCCCGCCAGTTCTGGTCCTACGCGGTGGAGAACACCATCCTCGGCGACCCGACGGAGTGGATCCGTCCCGTGCCGCACATGAGCTTCGTCACCGGCAAGGAGGGCCAGGACTACCTGCAGAAGCGGTACGACAAGCTCGCCGGGCACCCGCTGTTCCCGGGAATGGAGCACACCACTGACTTCTCCGAGCTGGAGCGGCTGGTCCCCCTCATGGCGAAGGGCCGCTCGCCCGAGCAGCCGTTCGCGCTGAGCCACTTCTCCAACGGCACCGACGTCAACTTCGGCGCCCTCACCCGTCAGTTCGTCAAGTACCTCACCCGCACCGGCACCGAGGTGCACTACCAGAACCAGGTCAAGGACCTCGAGCGCAACACCGACGGCACGTGGCGCCTCACGGTGACCAACCGCCACACGGGTGACGAGCGCACCGTCGACGCCAAGTTCGTGTTCGTCGGCGCGGGCGGCGGCGCACTGCACCTGCTGCAGAAGTCGGGCATCCCCGAGATCAAGGGCATCGGCGGTTTCCCCGTCGGCGGTCAGTGGCTGCGCTGCACCAACTCCGAGCTCGTAGACCAGCACCAGGCCAAGGTCTACAGCCAGGCCTCCGTCGGCGCGCCCCCGATGTCCGTTCCGCACCTGGACACCCGCGTCATCGACGGCAAGAAGGGCCTGCTGTTCGGTCCCTTCGCCGGCTGGACCCCCAAGTTCCTCAAGATGGGCAGCTTCCTCGACCTGCCGTCGAGCATCCGGCTCGGCAACCTCCTGCCCATGGCAAACATCGGTCTCACCGAGATGAGTCTGGTCAAGTACCTCATCACCGAGCTGGCCAAGAACCACGGCGCACGCGTCGAGTCCCTGCGCGACTTCGTCCCGTCCGCGCAGGAGGGCGACTGGGAGAAGGTCGTCGCCGGCCAGCGGGTGCAGGTGATCAAGCCCAACGGTCGCGGCGGCACCCTCGAGTTCGGCACCGCCGTGGTCAACGCCGCGGACGGGTCCATCGCCGGCCTGCTCGGCGCGTCGCCCGGCGCCTCCACCGCTGTCGACGCCATGGTCGACGTGCTCCAGCGCTGTTTCCCGAGCCGGTTCGCCGAGTGGAAGCCCGCGCTCGAGGAGATGATCCCGTCGCTGGGTCGCAAGCTCGCCGAGGAGCCGGCGCTGTTCACCGAGCAGTTCGAGCGGTCCACCCGGACGCTCAAGCTCGACCAGAAGGTCTGATCGACCGGCGCCGTCGCGCCGCCGTCCCGACGCCCTCATCCCCCGGCCGCCTCCTCGGCGAGGCCGGGGGATGAGTCGTCTCACACGGCCCGGGTCGACGACCGGGACGCCGCCGACGGCGGATAGGATCGGGGCATGATCCGGCCCGTGAACCCGTACCCCGTCGGCCTGGACCTCGAGGGCCGTCGCGTCGTGGTGATCGGCGGCGGATCCGTGGCGCAACGCCGCGTCCCCGTGCTACTCGAGGCCGGCGCGGTCGTCCACCTCATCAGCCCGGAGGTCACGCCCACTCTCCAGGGGCTCATCGACGCGGGCCGTGTCTGGTGGGAACCCCGCGAGTACCGGACGGGGGATCTCGAAGGCGCGTGGTACGCGGTGGCCGCGACCAGGAACTCCCTGGTGAACGCCCGCGTCGCCGCAGAGGCGGAGCAGTACCGTACCTTCTGCGTCCGCTCCGACGCCGTCACGTCCGGCACGGCCGTGACCCCCGCCGTCGTCCGGCGGGGCCAGATGCTCGTGTCGGTCCTCACCGGTGACCGCGACCGGACCGCCGAGGCGCGCGACGTCGTCGCGAAGGCCCTCGACGAGGCCGGTGCCGAGGCCCCGGAGGTCGACGAATCCCTGCGCGGGACCGTCGCCCTCGTCGGAGGGGGGCCGGGGGCGGACGACCTCATGACGGTCCGTGGGCGCCGACTGCTCGCCCGCGCCGACGTGGTGGTCGCCGACCGGCTGGCCCCGCAGCGTCCGCTCGCCGAACTACGCGCGGACGTCGAGATCGTCGACGCAGCGAAGATCCCGTACGGCCGCGCGATGGCCCAGGAGGCGATCAACGAGGTACTCGTGAACCGGGCGCGGGCCGGGAAGTTCGTGGTGCGGCTCAAGGGCGGCGACCCCTTCCTCTACGGACGTGGCTTCGAGGAGGCCCAGGCCTGCGCGGAGGCCGGGATCCCGTGCACGGTCGTGCCGGGCGTGTCCAGCGCGCTCGCCGTACCCGCCCTCGCGGGCATCCCCGTCACGAACCGCGGGATGACCCACGAGCTGACCGTCGTCTCCGGACACCTTCCGCCCGGGCACCCGGGTTCGCTCATCGACTGGGAGGCGCTCGCCCGGATGCGTGGCACGCTCGTCGTGCTGATGGGCGTCAAGAACTCGCCGGCGATCGCCGGGTCGCTCATGGCCGGCGGCCGGTCGCCCGAGACCCCGGCCGCGGTGGTCGTCGACGGCAGCCTCGAGGGCCAGTCGACATACCGTTGCACCCTCGGCACCCTGGCCGCGACCCTCTCCGAGCACGAGGTGCGGCCGCCGGCCATCGTCGTGATCGGCGACGTCGCCGGCCTCCCACAGGTGCTCGCCGCCGACTGACGCACCCGGTCGCGCCCGCGGCGCCGCGGTTCCGCGCCGACCTCCGGCATGATGGCGTCGTGGGCACACCCAAGAAGATCGGCTTCCTGTCCTTCGGACACTGGATGGACCATCCGGACTCCGCGGTCCGGTCCGCCTCCGACGCGTTGCTCCAGAGCGTCGAGCTCGCGGAGGCGGCGGAGGAGCTCGGCGCGGACGGCGCGTACTTCCGGGTCCACCACTTCGCCCGCCAGCTCGGGACCCCCGCCCCGTTGCTCGCGGCCGTCGGCGCCCGGACCCGTCGGATCGAGATCGGTACCGGCGTGGTGGACATGCGCTACGCCAACCCTCTCGGATTCGCCGAGGACATCGCCGCTGCCGATCTCCTCGCCGGCGGGCGCGTCCAGCTCGGGGTCTCCCGTGGATCGCCTGAGCAGGTGATCGACGGCTGGCGCTATTTCGGTTTCCGGCCCGGGGAGGGGGAGACGGACGCGGACATGGCCCGCCGCCACACGGAGGTCTTCCTCCGGGCGGTCGAGGGCGCGGCGTTCGCCGAACCCAATCCGCGTCCGATGTTCCCCAATCCGCCGGGTCTCCTGCGCATCGAGCCCCACTCCGAGGGCCTGCGGAAACGCATCTGGTGGGGCGCCGCCTCCGACGCTACCGCCCGGTGGGCCGCCTCGACGGGGATGCACCTCATGTCCTCCACCCTGAAGGCGGACGAGTCCGGAGAGCCGCTGCACGTCCAGCAGCGCCGGCAGATCGAGGCGTTCCGGGAGGAGTGGGCGCGCCACGACCACGGTTTCGCGCCGAGGGTCTCGGTGTCCCGGTCGATCGTCGCCATCACCTCCGACGCCGACCGGCGTTACTTCCTGGGCGGCGGGCAACGCGGAGATCAGTTCGGGGACATCGAACCGGGCCTGCGTGCGGTCTTCGGCCGCTCGTACGCGGCCGAGCCCGAGGAGCTGATCGAACAGCTCCGGGCCGACGAGGCGATCAGGGCGGCCGACACCCTGCTCGTGACCGTCCCGACCCAGCTCGGCGTCGACTACAACGCCCACCTGCTCGAGTCGATCCTCACCCATGTCGCGCCGGAGCTGGGCTGGCGCTGATCCCCGCCGGGTGACGGTGCCCCGCCCGGAGAGGCCTGCCTGGGGGGCCTGCCCGGGGAGGCCCGCCCGGGGGCGATGCACCGTGCGGGGTCGTCGGCTCAGGGGGCGGTGACCATCGTGACGACCGAGTCGGACTCGTGCTCGACCGTGTGGCCGGCACGACGTGCCACCCGGAGCAGCGAGGCGACGTCGTCCATCTCCGCCCGCGACGTCGCGAGGGTCCGCGCGAGCAGCCCCTTGTGGAACTTGGAGAAATGGGAGACCACCTTGCGGGTGCCGTCCGGATACTCCGTGACCACGTCGACCGTCACCGCGCCCGGGACCGGACCGAGCTGGTGGTAACCGCCCGAACGGAGGTCCACGACGAGGTCGTCGGCCCACGCCGAGGTGGCGGCGGTGAGCGACGGCTTCCACACCGAGCGAAGCGTCCCCAGCCCGGGCAGTTTCGTCGCCGCGGAGAGCCGGTAGTGGGGGATCGGGTCGGAGGCGCCGACGAGGCCGAAGAGCGCGGAGCCGATCCACAGGCGTGCCTCGGCCCGTGATCGCGCCGCGCCGCTCAGCGACGGCTGGTCGAGCGCGTCGTAGAGGACGCCCGTGTACCGGCTCAACGCCGGGGCGGTGGGGGACGACCACAACTGCGCGTTCAGCTCGACCTCGCCCGAGAGTCGCTCGCTCAACCCCAGAGCGGCGCGCGCGGCCTCCGGGTCACCGGTGCACAGGGAGACCAGCGACTCGACGACCATCTTCCGTGTGTCGCCGAGAGACGGTAGCGAGAGCGCCGTGAGATCGAGCGGGGCACCGGAGCCGCCGATGGACTTCGTCTCGGAAGGCGAGAGGAGGATACGCACCCGGCAGAGGCTACCGTCGGGCCGGTCCGGCACCCCCGGCGGCTACTCTGGATCACCGTGATCACGCGCCTGTCCCACCTGTTCCTCCGCACCCTCCGCGACGACCCGTCGGACGCCGAGGTCCTCAGCCACAAGCTGCTCGTCCGCGCCGGCTACATCCGCCGCGTCGCGCCCGGTGTGTACTCCTGGCTCCCGCTGGGGCTGCGCACGCTCAGGCGGGTCGAGCAGGTGGTCCGCGAGGAGATGGACGCCTTCGGCGCCCAGGAGATCAGCCTGCCCGCGCTCCTGCCCCGCGAGCCGTACGAGACCACCGGCCGGTGGACCGAATACGGTCCGGCCCTGTTCCGCCTCAAGGACCGCAAGGGCAACGACATGATGCTCGGGCCCACCCACGAGGAGCTCTTCACGCTCACGGTGCAGGGCGAGTACTCGTCGTACAAGGACCTGCCGGTCACCCTGTACCAGATCCAGACCAAATACCGCGACGAGGAGCGGCCCCGCGCCGGAATCCTGCGCGGCCGCGAGTTCGTGATGAAGGACTCCTACTCCTTCGATGTCGACGACGCCGGGCTCGAGCGCTCGTACCGGGCGCATCGTGACGCGTACCAGCGGATCTTCGACCGACTGGGCATCGAGTACGTCATCTGTGCGGCCACGTCCGGCGCGATGGGCGGATCGGCGTCGGAGGAGTTCCTCGCGGTGTCGGCCGCCGGAGAGGACACGTTCGTGCGATCGACGGACGGAGCGTACGCGGCCAACGTCGAGGCCGTCGTCACCCCCGCGCCCCCCGCACGTCCGCTGGAGGGCCTGCCCGAGGCGACCGTCCACGACACGCCCGACACCCCGACCATCGACTCGCTGGTCGCGTGGGCGAACTCCGCCGGTCTCGGCCGAGAGATCGGCGCCGCCGACACGCTGAAGAACGTGATGCTCAAGGTGCGCCGCCCCGGCGAGGAGTGGGAGCTCCTGGCGGTGGGCCTGCCCGGCGACCGTGAGGTGGACATGAAGCGGGTCGAGGCCGCCCTCGAGCCCGCCGAGGTCGCGATCCTGGAGGAAGCCGACTTCGCCGCCAACCCCTTCCTCGTCAAGGGGTACATCGGCCCCCGGGCGCTCCGGGACAACGAGGTCCGGTACCTGGTCGATCCCCGGGTGGTCGAGGGCACCGCATGGATCACCGGCGCCGACGAGCCGGGCCGCCACGTCGTGGACCTGGTGTGCGGGCGCGATTTCACGCCCGACGGGACGATCGAGGTCGCCGAGGTCCGCGAGGGCGATCCGGCACCCGACGGTCACGGCACCCTGACGCTCGCCCGGGGTATCGAGATCGGCCACATCTTCCAGCTCGGCCGCAAGTACACCGATGCCTTCGGGTTCGACGTGCTGGGGGAGAACGGAAAGCCCGCACGCGTCACGATGGGCTCGTACGGGATCGGCGTCTCGCGCCTGGTCGCCGTCCTCGCCGAGCAGTTCGCCGACGACAAGGGCCTCGTCTGGCCCGCGGAGGCCGCGCCGGCCGACGTGCACGTGGTGATCGCCAACAAGGACCAGGCCGCGATCGACGGGGCGGCGACCCTCGTGGAGGCGTTCGACCGGGCGCGACTCGAGGTCCTCTTCGACGATCGCAAGGCCTCACCGGGCGTGAAGTTCAAGGACGCCGAACTCATCGGCGTGCCCTGGGTCGTCGTGGTGGGTCGCGGCTGGTCCGAGGGGACGGTCGAGCTCCGCCACCGCGCCACCGGCGACGTCACCCAGGTGGCGGTCGACGGTGCCGCGGAGGAGATCATCCGGCTCATCGGCGCCGGGCACTAGTGGTCCGCATTTGAAGTCTTCTTACG
>NZ_KV824035.1:0-2963 GCF_001815995.1 Dietzia sp. HMSC21D01
TGGCCGGTCCGGGCCAGGCCCCCTCGAGCCGACGCGCGACGGGGCCGGTAGATCAGGCCCGGTCGGCGTCGGCGATCGCGCCGAGGATCGCGTCGGCGAGGTCGGCGCGGCACACGACGAGGTCCGGCAGGTAGGTTTCCGCGACGTTGTACTCGAGCGGGGAGCCGTCGATCCGCACGGCGACGAACCCACGGGCCAACGCCACGCCGGCCGGCGCCGCGGAGTCCCACTGGTACTGCCCGCCGGCGTGGATGTAGGCGTCCGCCTCGCCGCGGACGACGGCCGCCGTCTTGGCGCCGGCCGACCCCAGCGGCACGAGATCCCCGCCCACCGCCTCGGCGACCGCATCGGCGAACCGGGGCGGACGGGAGGCCGAGAGGACGATCCTCGGCCGGGAGCCCGTACGAGGGGGAAGAAGGCCTCCCCCGTGGACCCCGCCGTTGCCCACGGGCGCGGCGTAGATCTCGTCGTCGTCGACCCCACACACCACCCCGAGCGCCGGTAACCCGACCGCGGCTGCGGTGAGTCGTGATGTCGCAGGGTCGCCGTCGCGCTCCCACAGCGCCACGTGCACGGCCCAGTCGGGGCGGTCGCCGAGCCCGTACTCGCGGGTGCCGTCGACGGGGTCGATGATCCACACGCGGTCGGCGTCCACGCGGGAGAGATCGTCCTTGGACTCCTCGGACAGGACGGCGTCCTCCGGACGTGCGTCGGCGAGCCGCTCGAGCAGGAGCTCGTTGGCCCGGCGGTCGCCGATGTCGCCGAGCGTACGCCCGGTGGGCCCGGAGGACCGCAGTTCCACCAGCAGCCGGCCGGCGTCCGTGGCGAGGTCGACGGCGAGCTGCTGGTCCGGGGTGCGCGTGGCGGAGGTCATGGCCTCCAGCCTAGGAGGATCACCGCCAGCGCGACCGGAGTCCCCTGCGCCGACCGTGTCCGTACTCGCGCGCGACGCGGGCGGGCTGATCCGGACAACGATGCGCATCGGCCGCCACCCGCGCCGCTCCCCGTGACGGCAACGTGCCGCTCCGGGCCCCGCAGCGCTGGCAACCCCACACGGCCCCGTCCGCGGTCTCCTCGACAAAGCACGCGCGCTCTCCGACCTCGTTCATGGGGCTCCTCGAGCATGGCGCCGGTCCCCTTTGCCGGCGCGGTCCACCTATATTGTCACAAATCTCTTATAGCGGAAAATGGTGTCGCGCTATCGCGCGAGACGCCGGAGACGGCCGCGCCGGAGGGGTAGACAGATCGGTCTAGACAAGGCCGCGCCTTTATGTCTACTGTCTTACTCGACTTAATCAGCCCACTACCTCAAAGGGGTGCCCATGAGGACTCTCATCGTGCTCGGCGTGGTCGGCGCCATCGCCCAACTCATCGACGGCTCCCTTGGCATGGCCTACGGCGTCACCTCCACGACGCTGCTGGTCGCGGCCGGTATCGCACCGGCGGCCGCGTCGGCGTCCGTGCACTTCGCCGAGATCGGCACCACCCTCGCGTCGGGCCTCTCCCACCACAAACTCGGCAACGTGGACTGGCGGATCGTGCGCATCCTCGCGGTCCCGGGCGCGATCGGCGCGTTCGCCGGCGCCACCATCCTCAGCAGCCTCCCGGCCGACGTGGCCAAGCCGGTCGTGGGCGTCATCCTTCTCGCGCTGGGCCTCTACGTCCTGTACCGCTTCCTCGCGCTCGGCGGCCGACGCCCCGAGTTCAAGGGTCGCGTTCGCACGGGCTTCCTCGTCCCCCTCGGTCTCGTCGGCGGGACGCTCGACTCGCTCGGTGGCGGCGGGTGGGGCCCGGTCGGGACGACCTCGCTACTGTCGTCGGGCCGGGTCGAACCCCGCAAGGCCGTGGGCTCGATCGACACCTCGGAGTTCGTGGTGGCCGTGGGCGGCTCGCTCGGCTTTCTCCTCGGCCTGGGCGCCGCCGGGATCGACTGGGGTTACGCGCTGGCGCTACTCGTCGGCGGCGTGATCGTCGCGCCGTTTGCCGCGTGGCTGGTCAAGCACCTGCCCGCGCGCGTGCTCGGCACCGCAGCCGGCGGCCTCATCGTGGTGACCAACGCGCGCACCCTGCTGCTCTGGGCCGAGGTGCCGTCCGCGGCCACCAACCCGATCCTCCTCGCCCTGGTCGCCGTCTGGTTCGGACTGATCGCGTGGGCCGTTCTCGCCGAGAGGAGAAGCCGGGGCGACGACGACGAGCTCAGCACCTCCGGACGGCCCGCCCCGTCCGCGAGCGCGGGACCGGCCACGGTCCACAGTTGAAATGTGAGCGCGGGGAACGACTGTCCGCTGGCGTACAGTCTTGGCTACTTGTCCAACTGGACGTCCGCCCAGACTCAAGGCGCTGGACCTGGCCACTCCCCCACTCGCGATGGCAGCGGCTCTGGGAGACTGTGTCCCATGAGGGTCACCGCCAAGTCCGACTACGCGTTGCGTGCGCTCGTCGAACTCGCGGCGGCCCGCAGCGACGACCCCGCCCGCGACCCGAGGGACAGCCCGGTCAGCGCGGAGGAACTGGGGCGGCTACAGGACATCCCGCACGGCTTCCTCCAGGCGATCCTCTCGGACCTGCGTCGCGCGGGCCTGGTCGCCAGCCGTCGCGGCAAGACCGGTGGGTGGTTCCTCGGCCGGGACGCCGGCGAGATCACGGTCGCCGACGTGATGCGGGCCGTCGACGGGCCACTGGTCAGCGTTTACGACGTCCGGCCCGAGGCGGTGGTCTACAACGAGCGCGCGGCGGTCCTGCAGCACGTGTGGATCGCGTCGCGGGCGGCGCTGCGCCGGGTGATGGACGCGGTGACGATCGCCGACCTGGCCGCCGGGCACCTGCCGGGAGAGGTTCACGAGCTGACCCTCGACACCGACGCCTGGGAACCCCGCTAGTCGCGCCAGCCCCTGCACGCCCACAACGCAGCCGCTCCTGGCCATGGCGTCTCGCCCACCCCGCGGTGCGCGCGAGACGCCATG
>NZ_KV824036.1:0-1028 GCF_001815995.1 Dietzia sp. HMSC21D01
TCACCGGCAGCGCCTCGAGGCTCCGTCCCGGGGCGCCTGGGTTGCGGCCGAGCCAGGTGAAGGTCAGGGAGTCGATGGTGTGGCAGTCGGTGCCGATGTCATCAGCCAGCACGCTGGCCGCTGCCGCGGAGGGCGCTAGACCGATGACGTGGCGGCCAGTGTTCTCCCATGCCTGCACGACCACTTTCATGGCGGTGGTCTTACCGGTGCCGGCCGGTCCGACGCCGGCGGCGAGCAGGGTTCCAGCGCCGACGAGGTGGTGGGCCAGTTCCTTCTGTCCGGCGTTGAGCGGCCAGCCTGTGGTCCTCTCGTGGGCGGCAAGTGCCTTCTCGAGCTTGGCGCGGGATGCAATCACTGCCACCGGGGTGCGGGCTGCATCGAGGACGCGAGTCTCGGCGTCGAGCACGGCTTGGGTTGTGTACTTCTCGGCGCCTGCGTGCCGGTCTATTCCTGCGCCAGTGTGACCGGTCAGGGGCTCGGGCAGGCTCAGTGGCTCAGGCGGCGTCAGCTCCACCATGAGCTCGCGAAGCGCGATGTCCATGACCTTGGCGTGGGCCTGGTCGAGGGCGCCTGAGGAGGCGAACCGGTAGCCCTTCAGAGCTGTGGATACGGCGGTGTCGACGTGCGACCGGCGGAACTGCGCGCGGCGTGACGACACCGATTGGACGGCCTGCTCGGCGACCTGCCGGGCGTGGCTTTCGGCGTCGAAAACCTTGCGCTGCGCATCGACGGTGGCCCGCTCGGTGACGTCCCGGACAACGGATAAGACGGCGTCGAGACCGACGGTCTGCTCGGCCACCCGGCGCCAGGCGGCTCGGTGCTCATCGAGGGACTGGGCGGGCTTCTTGGCGTCGCGGGTATCGAGGATCGCCTTCTGCCACAGGGCGTACGCCGCACGCTGGGTGGGCTGGCGTCCGCATCTCTCTACGTACTCGGCAACGAGCTCCTCGTACACCGGGCGGGCGAGTGCGCGACGGGACGAGAACACGTCAATGAGACGGCGGTCGATGCCCTTGATTTCCCAGATC
>NZ_KV824037.1:0-1716 GCF_001815995.1 Dietzia sp. HMSC21D01
ACCTGACCCCACGCTCAGATGCGAAGAGCCAATAAACGGTTGGAGCTCGACGAATATCAGTGTAATGTCACAGAAGGTCAGCCTGTGAAGCTCGCTAACATCTGCCGTGATTAGGTTAAGCTTTCGGCTAGCACGGCTGTTGCGCACGGTCATGAGACTTGGAAATGGGAAGGTGCCTATATGTGGATACTTAACGGCCTCATGCAAGGTCTGCGTTTAACCGTGGTAGCCACTTTGGTGGCTCTAGTTTCGATTGCCGCCGTCCCCGCTTCAACTGCACAGGCAGCGCGAGGCAATCTTACCTGTGACTCACTCTATTCGGTGGATGGAGGTGGAAACTACGCTAAAAAAATTAATCCTACGACCGGGTTGTCATCAGATTCCTTCAAACTTGAAGGCTCAAGCCGGCACAACCAATTGGGTATCGGTACGGGGGGCGCGTATGCGATTTATACCGCGACCGAAGGATCGGGTAATAACGCTACGAACTATGTCTACAACTGGAATGCTACGACGGATACGACATCCAAAGTTAAAAGTCCTGTCGCACCATCTACCCATGGTGCAATCAACCCCGCCAACGGTTGGTTTTACTACGGCGGACTAGGTGACAGCAACGACACCCTCACGCTTCACGGTTACAACCCTGCTACGCCTGCTGTTGCGCCCGTTAAGGTGATGACTGTCAATCTTCCGGGCTCGAAAGGCAGGAATGGTGACCTCGCTTTCGACGCTGGCGGAAATATGTATGTCGTCGCCGCCTCAAATGCCGAAGGTGGCATCTGGTCCGTTGACGGGCCCATGCCTACGACGGGTTCGGTAACGGTAACCGGGACCCAGGTCACTGCTTTGACGCCACAGTTCGCCTCAGCGAACTCAATCGCGTTCGGTCCAGACGGTTACTTGTACGTCGGTTCCAGTGCTTTCCTGCGCCAAGTCGATCCGAGCAACGGTCAGTTGAAGAGTGATGTTCCGGACAGGCCAAAAATGACCGACATGGCTTCGTGCAGCAACCCGGTCAGTATTAAGCTGGACAAGGATCTCCCCGCGGGGCGCTTTGAACCCACAGACCAATTTGGCCTAGAGATTTCCGGCGCCGGCCTGACTGAAGGCACGACCGCCGTCACTGACGGCCCCGCTGAAGGCGTGCAGACCGCTTCCGTGGGGCCAGTTCTGGGCTTGGCTGGCCAGACCTATACGGTCACGGAGACCGCGGCAGGCACCGCGAACTTTGCAAACTACGACACGAGTTATAAGTGTGTCGACGATGTGGGTGTGACAGTCGCTGAAGGGACAGAAAAAACAGCGACATTCACTCCTGACAGTGGGCGAAGCGTGTCGTGCAGGTTCACAAACACAGCTAAGAAACCAAATATCAAGCTCGTGAAAGATGCCGAGTTGATGGGGTCGTGGGCAGCGGGACAGAAGGTTAAGTACTCGTTCACGGCCACGAACACCGGCAATCAGCCGCTGACCAATGTAGCAGTAGAAGAGGTCTCGTTTTCGGGCAGCGGTACGACTCCCGTGATTACGTGTGACGTAGCAGAGCTGGCTGTAGGAGCTGAAGCTAAATGCTCTGCGGAGTACACATTGACGCAAGCTGATATAGACACTGGCAGCGTGTTAAACGCTGCGAAGGCAGTGGGTACATCCCCCGAGGGTGTGCAGGTTGAGGCAACGGATGACGCTGAGGTGAAGGGCGAAACGGCTGCCGGC
>NZ_KV824038.1:0-2364 GCF_001815995.1 Dietzia sp. HMSC21D01
CCCGGGCGCGAGGACCCCGACGCCTGGCGGACCCTGGGGTCGCTGCCCGACCTCTCCCCGGCGGCGCGGTCCTCGGCCCGCTCCGTGCATCGGGTGTTGGACGACCGGCTGGGGGCCTGAGCGCCTCGTCGTCGTCGCCCCCGGTCCCTCCCTCGCCGCCCCTGCCTCGCCGCGCGGCGTGCAACGTCCGTGCAACCCTCCCGTCGATAGTGTTCTGCATCACAGTCGCCGACCGCAGGGGTCGGCGCGCGCAGACGAGAGGTGCCAGACATGACCGTCTACTCCCAGCCCGGTTCCGCCGACGCGGTGATGTCCTACGAGAGCCGCTACGACCACTACATCGGTGGCGAGTGGGTCGCGCCGGTCAAGGGCGAGTACTTCGAGAACGTCACCCCCATCACCGGCCAGGTGTTCTGCGAGGTGGGCCGCGGGACGGCCGAGGACATCGAGGCCGCGCTGGACGCGGCCTGGGCCGCTGCGCCGGCGTGGGGTGCGAGCTCCGCCACGGAGCGGTCGCTGGTGCTGCTCCGGATCGCCGATCGCATGGAGGAGAACCTCGAGAAGATCGCGCTCGCCGAGTCGTGGGACAACGGCAAGGCGATCCGCGAGTGTCTGGCGGCCGACATCCCGCTGGCGATCGACCACTTCCGCTACTTCGCCGGCGCGATCCGCGCCCAGGAGGGCGGCATCTCCGAGATCAACGGGGATACCGTCGCCTACCACTTCCAGGAGCCGCTCGGCGTGGTCGGCCAGATCATCCCGTGGAACTTTCCGATCCTCATGGCGGTCTGGAAGCTGGCCCCGGCCCTGGCCGCCGGTAACTGCGTGGTGCTCAAGCCGGCGGAGCAGACCCCGGCATCGATCCTGTTCCTGATGTCGATCATCGGCGACCTGCTGCCGCCGGGCGTGATCAACGTGGTCAACGGCTTCGGCACCGAGGCCGGTAAGCCGCTCGCGTCCAACCCGCGCATCCGTAAGGTGGCCTTCACCGGCGAGACCACCACGGGCCGGTTGATCATGCAGTACGCGTCCGAGAACCTCATCCCGGTGACCCTCGAACTCGGCGGCAAGAGCCCGAACATCTTCTTCGAGGACGTCATGGATGCCGATGACGACTTCCTTCAGTCCGCGCTCGAGGGCTTCGCGATGTTCGGCCTCAACCAGGGGGAGATATGCACCTGCCCCTCGCGTGCGCTGGTGCAGAAGTCGATCATCGATGACTTCACCGACCTCGCGATCGACCGGGTCAGGCAGATCAAGACCGGAAATCCGCTCGACATCGAGACGATGATGGGCGCCCAGGCCTCGACCGACCAGCTCGAGAAGATCCTGTCCTACATCGACATCGGCAAGCAGGAGGGCGCCGAGCTCCTCACCGGTGGTGGTCGCGCTGAGCTCGACGGCGATCTCGCCGGCGGCTTCTACGTGGAGCCGACGGTCTTCCGCGGCCACAACAAGATGCGCCTGTTCCAGGAGGAGATCTTCGGCCCGGTGCTCTCCCTGAGCTCGTTCACCGATTTCGACGACGCCATGATGATCGCCAACGACACCCTCTACGGTCTCGGCGCCGGTGTGTGGTCGCGCAACGGCACCATCGCCTACCGGGCCGGCCGCACCATCCAGGCCGGCCGGGTGTGGACCAACACCTATCACCAGTACCCGGCCCACGCGGCGTTCGGCGGGTACAAGCAGTCGGGCATCGGGCGCGAGAACCACCGGATGATGCTCGACCACTACCAGCAGACCAAGTGCCTGCTCGTGGGCTACTCGGGCAAGCCGCAGGGCTTCTTCTGATCGAGCGCTTCTTCCGAGAGGAGACCGGCCATGGACGACGTCTGCGGATTGCCCTCGGGCGGGAGCGTGCGCATCGCGGCACGGGCCCTCCCGCCCGAGGGGGCGCCGGCCGCGCTGCCGGCGCGCGTCGTGGTCACCGAGCCGGCCGCGCAGCTGATCCGCGAGCTGGTCGAGCGCCACGGGCCGGTGATGTTCCACCAGTCCGGCGGGTGCTGCGACGGTTCGGCGCCCATGTGCTACCCGGACGGGGAGTTCCGCGTGGGTCAGCGGGATGTCCTCGTGGGGGAGGTGGACCTGGCGCCGGGCGCCCGGGACGTACCGGCGGGCGACGACGACGAGGCGCGCCTGAACTCGTCGTCGTCGTCGACCCGGGTGCGCGTCTGGATCTCGGGCCCACAGTTCGACACCTGGAAGCACACGCAACTGGTGCTGGACGCGGTCCCGGGCAGGGGCTCGGGGTTCAGTCTCGAGAACCCGACCGGGAAGCGGTTCCTGTCGCGGGCCCGCACGTTCGACGAGCGCGAACTCGCCGCCCTCGAGGAGTTCCCGCCGGCGACTGGGGCGGGCCCG
>NZ_KV824039.1:0-2144 GCF_001815995.1 Dietzia sp. HMSC21D01
CGTTCGGGGGGGCGGGAGCCTTCGCGGGCCTGCCGAGCATGGCCGATCTGCTGGCGGACTCCCCGCCCGGGTCCTCTCCCGACACCGATCCCGGCACTGACGCCGACGCCGCGCCCGCCGGGGTCGAGCACACGCCCCGGTCGCTCCTCGACGTGGTGGTGGACCGCCTCCGCGGCCACGGCCGTCCGGCCCACGAGGTCTGGCTGCCGCCGCTGGACGAGCCGGAGTCGGTGGACGTCCTGCTCGGCGGTCCGGTCCGCGAGCCGGTGCCCGCGGCCGCACCGCCCTCGTTGGCCTGGCCGATCGGTACGGTGGACAAGCCGTTCGAGCAGCGCCGGGACCCGATGGTGGTCGAGCTCGCCGGAGGCGCGGGCAACATCGCCGTGGCGGGCGGCCCCCAGTCGGGCAAGTCCACCGCGTTGCGCATGCTCATCATGTCCGCCGCCGCCACCCACGCGCCGGAGCACGTCCAGTTCTTCTGCGTGGACCTCGGCGGCGGATCCCTGGCCGGTCTGCGCGACGTCCCGCACGTCGGGTACGTCGCCGGCCGGCGGGACCTGGACGGGATCCGCCGCTCGGTCGCCGAGCTCACCACGCTGCTGGCCGAGCGCGAGGCGCGCTTCCGCCGCCACGGCGTGGAGTCCATGACGGACTTCCGGCGCCTGCGGGCCGAGTACCTCGCCCTGGAGCCGGACGAGCGGGCCTCGCACCCGCTGCACGGGGACCGCTTCGGCGACGTCTTCCTGGTGATCGACGGCTGGGCGACGTTCCGGGGCGAGTTCGAGGAGCTGGCCGAGAAGGTCACCGCGCTCACCTCGGGCGGCCTGTCGTACGGGATCCACGTGGTGGTGTCGGTGTCCCGCTGGGCCGAGCTCCGCTCGACGATGAAGGACTTCATGGGCACGCGGGTCGAGCTCCGGCTCGGCGACCCGGGCGAGTCCGAGGCCGGCCGGGTCAAGGGCGCGCTGGTGCCCGAGGGGCGGCCGGGCCGCGGCATCCTCAAGTCCGGTCTCCACACCCTCATCGGGCTGCCCCGGCTCGACGGCGGCTCGTCGGTGGACGATCTCGCCGAGGGCGTCCGCGCGGCCGCGGCGGATCTGCAGGTGCTCTACGGGGACCGGTCGGCCCCGCCGGTGCGGCTGCTGGCCGACGACATCCCGCGCGCGGCGGTGCTCGCCGAGATCGAGGCGGCCGGCGTCCGGATCCGCCCGAACCGGGCCCTGCTGGGGATCGGCGAGAACGCGCTGCAGCCGGTCACCCTCGACTTCCGGACCCAGCCGCACTTCATGGCCTTCGCGGACGCGGGCTCGGGAAAGACTACGGTTCTGCGCAACATCGTCGAGTCGATCGTGGCCACCACGACGCCGGAGGAGGCGAAGATCCTGCTGGTGGACTACCGGCGCTCGCTGCTCGGGGTGGTACCCCAGGACCACCTGGCCGGATATATCTCTTCCGCGAAGTCCGCGCACACCCTCATCCCGCAGCTGGTCCCGTACTTCCAGAACCGGCTCCCGGGCGACGATGTGACGGCGGAACAGTTGGCCACCCGCTCGTGGTGGACCGGGCCGGAGGTCTACGTCGTGGTGGACGACCACGATCTGGTGGCCCCCTCCCCGGGGAGTGACCCGCTCTCCGAGCTGCACCAGTTCTTCCCGCAGGCGCGCGACGTCGGCCTGCACATCGTCCTGACCCGCCGGATGGGCGGAGTGAGCCGGGCGATGTTCAGCGGCACCATCGCCAAGCTTCGGGAACTCTCGGTGGACGTGCTGGTCATGTCCGGCTCGCGGGACGAGGGCAATATCGTTGGCAAGCTCAAGCCGAGCCCGCTGCCCCCCGGGCGCGGAACGCTGGTCTCGCGGGACACCGGTACTCAAATGATCCAGGTGTGTTCGGTACCTCCGGTGGTGTCGTCGGCGCCTGACCAGGACTGATCCGCCCGGCCGTCGCCTCGCCCGGCGCCCACCTCACCCGGGCAGGCTGTAACGGTCGCCGACGCGCACCATGAGGCCGTCGTCCACCAACGACGCCAATGCCCGCCCGCGCTGGAGCGCGTCCGGCCACACGGCGTCCAGACGCGCGGCGGTGGCGGTGCCGTCGCCGTCGCGCAGCACGTCCAGCAGGAGGCCGCGCACCTGCCGGTCGGT
>NZ_KV824040.1:0-7612 GCF_001815995.1 Dietzia sp. HMSC21D01
CCGGCGGGCGCGCCCGACGCGCCGAGCCTGCGCGTGCCCGCGGCGCCACCCTCCGGCGTGCGACTGGACAAGGTCGAGTGGAAGTCGGCCAACCGTGTGGCCCTGTGGGTGCAGTCGCCGGCCATGGAGCAGGCGGTGCAGGTGCAGCTCCTGCTCCCCGCCCAGTGGAACGCCGACCCCGGCCGCACCTACCCGTCCCTGCTGCTGCTCGACGGGCTCCGGGCCCGCGATGACGCGAGCGGCTGGACTCTCGAGACCAAGGTCTCCCAGTTCTTCGACGCCAAGAACGCGATCGTCATCCTGCCGGTGGGCGGCCAGTCGAGCTTCTACACCGACTGGGTCTCCGACGCCAAGGGTTCGGCCTACCAGTGGGAGACGTTCCTCATGCAGGAGCTGCCCCCGCTGCTGGCGCGGGACTGGCGGGTCGGCGACAAGCACGGCGTGGCCGGGCTGTCCATGGGCGGCACGGCTGCCATGATGCTCGCGCAGCGCTACCCCGAGCACTTCCAGTTCGCGGCCAGTTACTCGGGCTTCCTCGACACCACCAGCTTCGGCATGCCCGAGGCCATCAAGGTGGCCATGCAGGACGCCGGCGGCTACCCGGCCGAGAACATGTGGGGTCCGCTCGGCTCGGACCGGTGGCAGGAGCAGGACCCCAAACTCCACACCGAGAAGATGCGCGGGCAGAGCGTCTACGTCTCCGCGGGCAGCGGTAACACCGGCCCATGGGACCAGCCGTCCGGCCTACCGGACATCCCGACCAACTTCCCCGGGTACGGGCTCGAGCTCCTCTCGCGGATGACCACCCAGACCTTCGTCAACAAGGCGCGCGCCGAGGGGGTCGAGGTCACCGCGAACTTCCGCCCGTCCGGTACCCACACGTGGCCGTACTGGCAGTTCGAGATGACCCAGGCGTGGCCGCAGTTCGCCACCGCGGTGGGCATCGAGAACGTCGAGAAGCCGTGCGCGGCGGCGGGCGAGATCGCCCGCGTGGCCGAGCGGCAGCCCGGACTCGGGCCGTGCCTCACCGGCGAGTACGACGTCCGGGGCGGCAAGGCCACCGACTTCCGCTTCGGCCGCGTGTTCTGGTCGCAGGCCACGGGGGCGCACTCCGTCCTCGGGGCGATCGGCGCCGCCTACCAGGCCGAGGGCGGACCCGACGGCGTGCTCGGGCTGCCGACGTCCGGGGAGACGACCACCCCGGACGGGCGCGGCCGGTTCTCCACCTTCCAGAACGGCGTCATCTACTGGTCGCCCTCCACCGGCGCGCACGCGGTCCGCGGCGGCATCCGGGCGATGTGGCAGGAGCGCGGCGCGGAGCGCGGCGACCTCGGGTACCCGACCACCGACGAGATCACCAACCCCAACAAGCCGGGCGTCGTCCAGGGCTTCCAGGGCGGGACGGTCTACTGGTCGGAGGAGACGGGTCCGAAGGTCGTCGAGGGGGACATCCTCAAGGCCTACCGCGAGGCCGGGGCGGAGAACTCCGAGCTCGGCTACCCCGTGACCGACGAGATCGCCCTCGACACCCGACGCGGCGCGTTCAGCCGGTTCCAGGGCGGCGCGATCTACTGGTCGCCGCGCACCGGCGCCCACGTCGTCCCCCGCGGCCCGGTGTTCGACGCCTGGGGCACGGTCGACTACGAGCGCGGTCGGCTCGGCTACCCGACCGGCCCGCTGCGCAACACCTCCGGCGGCCAGGTGATGGAGTTCGAGGGCGGTCGGATCACCGTGTCCGGTGGCCGGGCGGAGATCTCGTGAGGTCCCGTGCGCTCTCGCTCGGCGCCGCGCTGCTCGTCGCCGGAGGGATGCTCACCGCGTGCGGGGGAGGGGACTCGACGGTCTCCGGCGTGCCGGACTCCGAGACGCTCGCCCCGCCGCCGGGCGGCGGCTCCGCCGGCGCCTCCCGTGTCCCGGCGACGGAGGACTCCGGCCGGTACACGGAGGCGCCGGCCCCCGTCCCCCCGGATGCGCCGGGGTACACCGCGCCGGCCATCGGTGCGCGCGAGCGCGGCTACCTCTCCGCACTGGAGAAGGAGGGCATCGAGACCGCCGACCTGTCGGATTCGCTCGTCGCCGCCGGCAACACCATCTGCCGCATCCGCACCACCGGCGGAGCCGCGGACGAGACCACGACGATCGCCGACGCGGTGGCCGGTCAGATCTCGGCGGGCGGCTACTCCGACCGTGAGGTCGACGAACTGTCCCGGGTCGTCGTGGACGCCTCGGCCGGGCAACTCTGCCCGTAGCGGCCCGCCCAGTGCACTGCCGCCCGCGCGGCTCGAACAGCACGACGGCGGTCGTCGGCGGGCGGCGGCCGCTCCGGGTGAGCCCGGACACCTCGCCCGGCACCTGAGGAACCCGCGCGGACCGCGGGGCGTTGAACCGGTCGTCGGCCACACGCCACAGTCGTGTGGGAGGTCGGGAAGGAGTTCGTATCGTGGCTCGCGGAACGCGTCGTGGGGGAGGCCGCCGTCTCGGCTGCTCGCTGGGGGCGCTCGTCGTGATCGTCCTGCTCGTGCTCGGCATCGGGTGGTGGCTCGGCAACCGGGGGTTGCCGACCGGCCCCGACGGCCCGCTGCCCGGCCCGGACGAGACCGAGCAGACCCAGCCCGCCGACTGCCCGGACGTCGAGATGATCGCCGTGCCGGGGACATGGGAGAGCAGCCCCACCGACGATCCGCACAATCCGGGTTTCCTGCCCAACGCGCTTCTGCGGACGATCACGGACCCGCTGAGCCGGCAGTACCCGGACGAGCGCCTCGAGGTGTTCACCGTCCCCTACGTGGCGCAGTTCCGGAACCCGCAGCAGCCGAACCAGGTCACCTACGACCAGAGCCGGGCGGAGGGCACCGAGCGTGCCCGCGCCGAGCTCGCGGCCACACACGAGCACTGCCCCCTCACCTCGTTCGTCCTCCTGGGTTTCTCCCAGGGCGCGGTGATCGCCGGCGACCTGACGAGCGAGATCGGTAACGGCAACGGTCCCGTTCCCGCCGACCGGATGCTCGGTTCCGTCCTCATCGCGGACGGCCGCCGCCTGCCGGGGCAGGGCCAGTCGCCGGGGCTGTCCCCCGGCAACGGCCAGGGGATGGAGATCGCCCTGCAGCCGGCCACCGGCCTGACCCAGCTCATCGCGGGTGCCACCATGACCGGGCCACGCCCGGGCGGGTTCGGCGAACTGGACGACCGCACGGCCCAGATCTGCGACTCGCGCGACCTGATCTGCAACGCCCCGCTCAACGTCGTCGACGGTGCCGCCCGGTTCCAGGAGTTCGTCGCCAACAACGCGATCCACGCCATGTACGCCACGAACCCGGACGTCATCGCCGGGACCACCGTCCCCGAGTGGACGATCGGCCACGTCAGCGAGCTCGTCGACGCCGCTCCGGAGATCGCCCACGAGTGACCGTCACGCCCTGCTCCCGGCGCCCGCGGGGCGACACGCCTGGCGAAGCGACGATTCGGAGTTCGGATGTGCCCTGAGGCACGCTGTAGGATCGACAAAGCTTGTCGTCAGTGCACCCGGCATATCCGTGGTCGACGACGTCGACCAACGTAGGACGGATCGGAACGGAGCAACGTGGAGTTCGAGCAGTATCACGACGCCGGAGGGGCGATCGTCATCCCTGATCGCACCACCCTTGTCGACTTCGTCGAAGCCAACGTCTCCGCCGCGCGCCAGGACCCCGCCCATGACGGGCTGGTCTACCGCTACATCGACTACTCGACCTCCCGTGACGGTGAGGTGCACGAGCTGTCGTGGACGCGGTTCGGCGAGCGGCTCTACGCCATCGCGGCCCGCCTGCAGCAGGTCGCGAAGCCGGGGGACCGCGTGGCCATCCTCGCCCCGCAGGGCCTGGACTACATCGTGTCGTTCTTCGCCGCGATCCAGGCCGGACTCATCGCCGTGCCACTGTTCGACCCGGATGAGCCGGGCCACCACGACCGCCTCCACGCGGTCCTGGGCGACTGCGCACCGGCGGTCATCCTCACCTCGACCGAATCCGCTGCCGGGGTCCGGAAGCTCTTCCGAGAGCTGCCCGCCCGCGAGCGTCCGCGCACCGTCGCCGTCGACGCCATCCCCGACGAGCTCGGCTCCGGCTGGTCCCGACCGGACCTCGGCGCCGACGACATCGCCTACCTGCAGTACACCTCGGGCTCGACCCGGGTGCCCGCCGGAGTCGAGATCACGCACCGCAACGTGGTCACCAACGTCATGCAACTCTTCGACAGCCTGGGTCTGACCCGCGCCTCGCGCGGCGTCACCTGGCTGCCGCTGTTCCACGACATGGGCCTGCTGACGGTCATCCTGCCCGCGATGGGCGGGGCCACCATCACGGTGATGAGCCCCCGCGCGTTCGTGCAGCGGCCCGGCCGGTGGGTCTCCCAGCTCGGCGCCGCGAGCGGCGGCGACGGGGTGTTCGCCGCCGCCCCCAACTTCGCGTTCGAGCACGCCGCCCGCCGCGGCCTGCCCAGGGAGGGCGAGACCCTCGACCTGTCCGGCGTGACGAGCATCATCAACGGTTCGGAGCCCGTCACCCCGGCGTCGATGCGGGCATTCAACGAGGCGTTCGCCCCCTACGGGCTCGCGCCCACCGTGATCAAGCCGTCCTACGGCATGGCCGAGGCGACCCTGTTCGTGTCCTCGCCGCGCCGAGATGACGAGGCGATCGTCATCCATGTGGACCGGACGGATCTCAACCGGGGCGTCATGACCGTCCTCGAGCCGTCGCAGGTGGAGGGCAACGAGGACGCCATCCCCCAGGTCGCGTGCGGGTACGTCGCCCCCAGCCAGTGGGCCACGATCGTCGAGGCGAACATCGACGAGGCCACGGGAGAGCACGACGGCACCGGCCGCGAACTCCCCGAGGGCCGGGTCGGCGAGATCTGGCTGCACGGCACGAACATCGGTCGCGCCTACTGGGGGCGCCCCGAGGAGTCCGAGGCCACCTTCGGCAACCGGCTCGTCGAGCGGCTGCAGGATGGCTCCAAGACCGTCCGCGAGTTCGGGACGGTACCCGAGGACGCGCGCTGGCTGCGCACCGGCGACTACGGCGCCTACGTGGACGGTCAGCTGTACATCACCGGCCGCGTCAAGGATCTGGTGATCGTCGCGGGCCGCAACCACTACCCCCAGGACCTGGAGAACACCGCGCAGAGCGCGTCCGACGCCCTGCGGCCCGGCTTCGTCGCCGCGTTCTCCGTGCCGGCCAACCAGTTGCCGATCGAGGCGCGTAACGGTGCGGAGATCGCCGCCGATGACTCCTCGGAGACGCTGGT
The DNA here is from genome assembly GCF_001815995.1 of Dietzia sp. HMSC21D01. Classification (NCBI taxonomy): domain Bacteria; kingdom Bacillati; phylum Actinomycetota; class Actinomycetes; order Mycobacteriales; family Dietziaceae; genus Dietzia; species Dietzia sp. HMSC21D01. The sequence goes on from NZ_KV824040.1 coordinate 5,281, forward strand.
CGTGGTGGGTGAGCGCGCGCCCGGCGCGGGCAAGGCCGACCCCGGTCCCATCGCGGACGCGGTCCGGTCGGCGATCTCCGCGCGACACGGCGTCACCGCCCAGGACGTTCTCCTGGTTCCCGCCGGGTCCATCCCCCGCACGTCCAGCGGCAAGATCGCCCGCCGTGCCTGCAAGGCGGCGTACGTGGACGGCACCCTGCGCGGGGGCCACCAGCAGACCGCATTCCCGGACCTGCCGGCGCAGTAGCGTCCGCCGGGCCGGTTCACGGCGCACGGCGGCCCCGGCGCACGGGAACACCGGACGACACCTTCAGGAAAGGCGAGCCACGACGATGGCACAGAGCGAGATGACGGTAGTGGAGCTCCGCGAATGGATGCGGGGCTGGGTCTGCCGGGCCACCGGGCTCGACATCTCCAAGGTGACCGACGACCGCTCGCTGGAGGAGTACGGCCTGTCGTCCCGCGACGCGGTGTCCCTGTCCGCCGACCTCGAGGACCTCATCGGCCGGCCGCTGGACGCGACCGTCGCCTACCAGCACCCCACCATCGCCTCGCTCGCCGAGTACGTGGTCAACGGTCCGGTGGAGGCCGACGAGCCCACGGACCTGCACACGTTCCGCGAGCGCGGCGCGGGCATGGAGTTCGACGTGGCCGTCATCGGCCTCGCGACCCGCTTCCCCGGCGGCGCCGACAGCCCCGAGGCGACCTGGGACCTGCTGGCCTCCGGCCGTGACGCGACCAGCCCCCGACCGGACTCGCGCTGGTCGGAGTGGGCGGGCGACGCGTACGTCCAGCAGGTCCTGGCCGAGGCGCCGAACCGCGGCGGCTGGCTCGACGACACCGAGGTCAAGGACTTCGACGCCGAGTTCTTCGGCATGAGCCCCCGCGAGGCCGAGATGGTCGACCCGCAGCAGCGGCTCGCGCTCGAGCTCACCTGGGAAGCCCTCGAGAACGCCCACATCCCGGCTAGTGACCTCAAGGGCCGCGAGGTCGGCGTGTTCATGGGCTCGTCGTCCAGCGACTACCAGGTCCTGCTCACGTCGGACTCCGCCGCCGCGTCCCCGTACGCGGTCACCGGCGCCTCCAACTCGATCATCTCCAACCGGATCTCGTACACGTTCGACTTCCGCGGCCCGTCCATGACGCTGGACACCGCCTGCTCGACGTCGCTGGTCGCGATCCACGAGGCCGTCAACTCCTTGCGCCTGCACGAGTCGGACCTCGTCGTGGCCGGTGGCGTCAACATGATGCTCGCGCCCGCCGCCACCATGGGCTTCGCCAAGACCGGCGCCGCGCTCAGCCCCGACGGGCGCATCAAGGCCTTCTCCTCGGACGCCAACGGCATCTGCCGCGCCGAGGGCGGCGGCGTATTCATCCTGAAACGCCTGTCCGAGGCGGAACGGGACGGTGACGAGGTCCTCGCCGTCATCAAGGGGTCCGCCGTGAACTCGGACGGCCGCTCCAACGGCATGACCGCCCCCAACCCGGACGCCCAGGTCTCCGTCCTGCGCCAGGCCTACGCCGACGCCGGCGTGGACCCGCGCGAGGTCGACTACATCGAGGCCCACGGCACCGGCACGATCCTCGGTGACCCCATCGAGGCCACCGCCCTGGGCCAGGTGCTCGGCCGCGGCCGCGACGCCGACCGGCCCACGCTCCTGGGCTCGGCCAAGACCAACTTCGGGCACATGGAGTCCGCCGCCGGTGCGGCCGGGCTGGCCAAGATCATCCTGGGCATGCAGCACGACGCCGTGCCGCCCACGATCAACTACGCGGGCCCCAACCCGTACATCGACTTCGACGCCGCCCGGCTCAGTGTGGTCACCGAGACCACCCCGTGGCCGCGCTACAGCGGCCGCGCAGTCGCCGGCATCTCCGGTTTCGGCTTCGGTGGCACCAACGCGCACGTCGTGGTGGCCGAGTACCGGCCGCAGCCGGCCCACGTCGTCGTCGACGCCCCGTCTGACACCTCTGCCGGCGCCCCGGCCGACACCGACCCGACCGCGGAGACCACCCCCGCGACGGCCACCCCTGCGCCGGCCACCACCGGGTCGGCCACGGATGACGACGTCGCCCGCTGCGTGGCCGACGCCGTGGCGCGCAACGCCGACGAGCTCGCCACGACCGGTACCTCCGCGCCCGGTGCCCCCGCCACCGTCCTGGTCGTGTCCGCGTCCCTTCCGTCGCGCCGTAAGGCCACGGCCGGACAGGTCGCGGACTGGCTCGAGGCGCAGGACGACTCGATCGACCTCGGCGCCGTCGCCCGCACCCTGGCGACGCGCAACCACGGCCGCTCGCGCGGCGCGGTCGTCGGCCACACCCGCGCCGAGCT
>NZ_KV824041.1:0-3543 GCF_001815995.1 Dietzia sp. HMSC21D01
GGCCGCGGCGCCGACCGCGGCGCGGTGGGCGCGGGGTCAGCCGAGGAGTTCACGGAGCCTCGCACTCACGGCGTCGAGGTCACCGCGGACGGTGCAGCCGGCCGCAGACGGGTGTCCGCCGCCGCCCAGAGCCCCGGCCACGACCGAGACGTCGATCGCCTCGCGGTCCGCGTCACCCCGGGAGCGCAGCGAGACGGCCCACTCCCCCGGCCGGTACTCCTTGAGCAGGACCGCCACCCGTGCCTCGCGGACGCCCCGCAGATGGGACACGAGCGACTCGACGTCGTCGTCGTCCGCCCCGGCGATCACCTCGTACGGGACCGCGAGCCAGACCGCGCCCCGTCCCCCCACGGCGTCGACGTCCAGACGGACGGTGGCGAGCAGCTCACCCAGGACCCGCAGCCACGTGAAGGAACGGGCGTCGAGCAGGTCGTACGCGAGCTCCTCCGACTCCGCCCCGGCCTCGAGCAGGCGGCGGGCGGTCTCGTGCGCGTCCGACCCGCCCCACCGGAAGGACCCGGTGTCGGTGACGAGACCGGCGTAGAGACTGGTGGCGATGTCGGCGTCGACGACGTAGCCGCCGGCGTCGAGCACCTCCAACACGAGCGAGGCGGTCGACGCGGCGGTCGGGTCGAGATACATGTGCGATCCGAAACCCGGGTTCGATCCGTGGTGGTCGACCACCAGCACCTCGGAGGCGCTCTCCGCCAGCCGTTCCCAGGCCCCGGCCCGGTCGGGGCTCGCACAGTCCAGGGTCACCACGAGGCCGCCGTGGGCGGGCACCCGGGACAGCGGGATCACCCGGTCGGTGCCCGGGATGGCGCGCAGCGCGTCCGGGACCACGCCGGGGTCGAACGAATGGTGGACGGTCACGCCGACCGCGCGCAGCGCCCGGGCCAGACCGCAGGAGCTGCCCAGGGCGTCGGCGTCCGGGCGGACGTGACAGAGCACGGTCACCTCGCGGTGCCGCCCCAACACGTCCGCCGCCCCCGCGGCGTCCACCGCCGTGGTCACCGGTCGTCGTCCTCCGGTCGGTCCTCCTCCGGCTTCCGATAGGGGTCCTCGTCACCGGCCGGACGCGCGTTCTCGGCCGCACGACGGACCTGCTCGTCGCTGGCCCGCGCCCTGGCGAGGAGTTCCTCCATGTGCCGCGCGGCGTCGGGCACGGAGTCGAGCACGAACGTGAGCTCCGGGGTGAACTTGACCCCGGTCTGCCTGCCGACCATCGTGCGCAGACGCCCCCGCGCGGCGGTCAACGCCGCCTCCGCGGCCTCGAGGTCCGGCTCCTCGTCGAGGGTCTCGCCCCGAACCGTGTAGTACAGGGTGGCGACCCGCAGGTCCGCGGTGATGCGCGAGTCGGTGATGGTGACGTACTCGAGACGCGGATCCTTGATCTCGTGCTCGATGGCCGTCGCGACGATCTCGCCGATCCGCTTGCCGAGCCGTCCCGCGCGTCCCTTGCCGGTCATGGCGATCCTCCTTGACATGGTGCGACCGCTGGGCGGTCACGTGTTGACGAGCGCACCGCGGGGGCAGGTCCGTACGATACGGAACCCGCCCCCACGGTGTGCTCTGCGACGTCAGTCGCGCGGCTTCTCGACGAGCTCGTACGTCTCGATCACGTCGCCGATCTTGATGTCGGAGTACGTCACCGTCAGACCGCACTCGAAGCCCTCGCGGACCTCGGTCACGTCGTCCTTCTCGCGGCGCAGCGAGGAGACGGTCATCTCCTCCACGACCACGTTGCCGTCGCGGATGAGCCGCGCCTTGGCGTTACGCCGCATGATGCCGTCGAGCACCATACAACCGGCGATGTTGCCCACCTTGGAGGAGCGGAAGATCTGGCGGATCTCCGCCTGACCGAGCTGCTTCTCCTCGTAGATCGGCTTGAGCATGCCCTTGAGCGCGCTCTCGATCTCGTCGATCGCCTGGTAGATGATCGAGTAGTACCGGATGTCGACGCCCTCGCGGTTGGCCATCTCGGTGGCCTTACCCTCCGCGCGGACGTTGAACCCGATGATCACCGCGTCGGACGCCGCCGCCAGGTTGACGTTCGTCTCGGTGACGGCGCCGACACCGCGGTCGATGACGCGCAGCTGCACCTCGTCGTCGATCTCGATACCCATGAGGGCCTCTTCGAGGGCCTCGACCGTACCGGAGTTGTCGCCCTTGATGATGAGGTTGAGCTGGCTCGTCTCCTTGAGGTGCGAATCCAGGTCCTCGAGGCTGATCCGGCGACGGCTGCGCGCGGCCATCGCGTTGCGCTTACGCGCATTGCGTCGATCGGCGATCTGCCTGGCCGTGCGGTCCTCGTCGACCACCATCAGGGTGTCGCCGGCGCCACACACGCTGGTCAGACCGATGACCTGGACCGGACGCGACGGGGTCGCCTCCTCGACGTCCTGGCCGTGCTCGTCGACCATGCGGCGCACACGACCGTATGCGTCGCCGGCGACGATCGAGTCGCCGACCCGCAGCGTGCCGCGCTGGATGAGCACGGTGGCCACGGGGCCACGACCGCGGTCGAGGTGCGCCTCGATCGCGACGCCCTGGGCGTCCATGTCCGGGTTGGCCCGCAGGTCCAGAGCCGCATCCGCGGTGAGGACGACGGCCTCGAGCAGCGAATCGATGTTCAGGTTCTGCTTGGCGGAGATGTCGACGAACATGGTGTCGCCGCCGTACTCCTCCGGCACGAGGCCGTACTCCGTCATCTGGCCACGGATCTTGTCGGGCTGCGCGCCCTCCTTGTCGATCTTGTTGACCGCCACGACGATCGGCACGTCGGCCGCCTGCGCGTGGTTGATCGCCTCGACCGTCTGCGGCATCACGCCGTCGTCCGCCGCCACCACGATGATCGCGATGTCGGTCGACTTGGCGCCGCGGGCACGCATGGCGGTGAACGCCTCGTGACCCGGGGTGTCGATGAAGGTGATCGTGCGCTCGACGTCGTCGACCGGCACGGTGACCTGGTACGCACCGATGTGCTGGGTGATGCCGCCGGCCTCACCCTCGCCGACCTTGGCGGACCGGATGCTGTCGAGCAGCCGGGTCTTGCCGTGGTCGACGTGACCCATGACGGTGACGACCGCGGGACGACGCTCGAGATCCTCTTCGCCGCCCTCGTCCTCGCCGAAGGACAGGTCGAAGGACTCGAGCAGCTCGCGGTCCTCGTCCTCGGGGCTGACGATCTGGACCTTGTACCCCATCTCCTCACCGAGGAGCTGGAGGGTCTCCGGAGTGACCGACTGCGTGGCGGTGACCATCTCGCCCAGGTTGAACAGCGCCTGGACCAGCTGCGACGGGTTGACGTCGATCTTGTCCGCGAAGTCGCTCAGCGAGGCGCCCTGAGCCAGCCGCAGGACCTGCCCACGACCGTCGGGGAGCCGGACGCCGCCGACCTCCGGTGCCCGCATCGAATCGTATTCCTGACGCTTCTGCCGCTTCGACTTGCGACCCCTGCGCGGGGCACCGCCGGGACGTCCGAACGCGCCCGCGGCACCGCCGCGACCGCGACCGCCGCCACCGGGCCGACCGCGGAAGCCA
>NZ_KV824042.1:0-22501 GCF_001815995.1 Dietzia sp. HMSC21D01
GCGGACCGTGCGAGCGGACGCCCGCGAGCCGATCAGGCCAGACGGCGCACGGCCTCGTCGACGGTCGCGTCGGTGGCGGTGAGCGCGATGCGCACGTGCCGCGCGCCGGCGGGGCCGTAGAACTCGCCCGGCGCCACGAGCACGCCGCGCTCGGCGAACCAGTCCACCGTGTCCCGGCAGGCCTCGTCGCGGGTGGCCCACAGGTAGAGTCCGGCCTCGGAGTGGTCGATCCGGAAGCCGGCGCTCTCCACCGCTGGTCGCAGACGCGCCCGGCGGGCCCGGTACCGCTCGCGCTGTTCGTCCTCGTGGACGTCGTCGGACAACGCCGCGGACATCGCGGACTGCACGGGCAGCGGCATCATGAGCCCGGAGTGTTTGCGCACCGCGAGCAGCTCCGCTACCAGGGCGGGGTCGCCGGCGACGAATCCGGCCCGGTAGGACGCCAGGTTGGAGGTCTTGGACAGCGAGTGCAGTGCCAGCAGGCCGGTGTGGTCGCCGTCGCACACGCGCGGGTCGAGGATCGAGGGCGCCTCCCCCTCCCACACCAGGCCGAGGTAGCACTCATCGGAGGCGACGATCACGCCGCGGTCGCGGGCCCAGCCCACGACCTTGCGCAGATGGTCCACGCCGAGGACCTTGCCGCTCGGGTTGGACGGCGAGTTGAGGTACAGCAGCGTCGGCGACGACGGTCCGAGTTGCGTGAGCGAGTCGGCGCGCACGACCGTGGCCCCGGCCAGCAGGGCACCCACCTCATAGGTCGGGTAGGCGACCTCCGGCACGACGACCGTGTGGCCCGGTCCCAGGCCGAGCTGTGCGGGAAGACCGGCGATGAGCTCCTTGGTGCCGATCGCGGGCAGGACGGCGTCCGTCGTCAGGCCGGTGACTCCGTAGCGCCGTGCGAGGGCGCCCACGGCGGCCTGCCGCAGTGCGGGCGTGCCGACGGTCGTGGGATAGCCGGGTTCGGCCGCGTCGGCGGCGAGCGCCTCGCGGATGACCGGGGCGACCGGGTCGACGGGCGTGCCGACCGTGAGGTCGACGAGCCCGTCCGGGTGAGCCGCCGCGCGTGAGCGCGCGTCGGCGAGGGTGTCCCAGGGGAACACCGGGAGCGCGCGCCCGGGCGGTCGACGCTCCGGGCGCGACACCACCGGGTTCACTCCTGGTTCATGGGCGGGAGCGCCTTGATCATCGGGTGGTCGTAGTCCACCTTGCCGACCTTGGCGGCGCCGCCCGGCGAGCCCAGCTCGACGAAGAAGTCGGCGTTGGCGGCGTTGTACTCGGTCCACTCGTCCGGGACGTCGTCCTCGTAGAAGATGGCCTCCACGGGACAGACCGGCTCACACGCGCCGCAGTCGACACACTCGTCGGGGTGGATGTACAGCATCCGTCCACCCTCGTAGATGCAGTCGACCGGACACTCCTCGACGCAGGACTTGTCCATCACATCGACGCACGGCTCTGCGATCGTGTAGGTCACGTCAGCCACCTTCCTCGTAGCGGTATGGCCAGCATCGTATGCCACGACACACTCCGATGCCGAAGCCGCCCCGCATGCGGTTCCGACTATGTGACGACCGTCACTCCGATGGGGTGCGGTGCGGGTCCGTACACGGTGTCGCGACGGCGGGCCGGGCGGCCGATCCCGGTGGCGATCTCCTCGATCTCCTCCGGCGACTTGGCCGAGCCGTTCTCCGCCCCCGCCATCCGTGAGATGGTCTCCTCCATGAGCGTGCCGCCCAGGTCGTCGGCGCCCGACCGCAGCATCGTCCGCGTGCCCGCGACACCGAGCTTGACCCAGCTGGTCTGGACGTGGTCGATGGCCCCGTGCAGCATGATCCGGGCCAGGGCGTGCACCGCCACGTTCTCCTCGCGCGTCGGCCCCGGGCGGGCGGCCCCGGCCAGGTAGAGCGGCGCGCTGCGGTGAACGAAGGGCAGCGGCACGAACTCGGTGAACCCGCCGGTCCGCTCCTGGATGCCGCGCAGGGTCCGCAGGTGCGCCACCCAGTGGCGCGGGGTGTCGACGTGGCCGTACATCATGGTCGAGCTCGACCGCAGGCCCACCTCGTGCGCGGTGGTGACGATGTCGATCCACTCGGCGGCGGGCAGCTTGCCCTTGGTGAGGACCCAGCGGACCTCGTCGTCGAGGATCTCCGCGGCGGTGCCCGGGATGGTGTCGAGACCGGCGGCCCGCAGCTCGGTGAGCCACTCGCGCACGCCGACGCCCGAGCGCGACGCGCCGTTGGAGATCTCCATGGGGCTGAAGGCGTGGACGTGCATCGACGGCACGCGCTCCTTGACCGCGCGGACGAGATCGGCGTAGCCGGACACGGGCAGGTCGGGGTCGATCCCGCCCTGCATGCACACCTCGGACGCCCCGGTGACGTACGCCTCGTACGCGCGGTCGGCGACCTCGGCGGCGGACAGCGAGAAGGCGTCCGCGTCACCCTTGCGCTGGGCGAACGCGCAGAACCGGCAGCCGGTGTAGCAGATGTTGGAGAAGTTGATGTTCCGGTTGACCACGTAGGTGACGGTCTCCCCCACCACGTCGGCACGGATCCGGTCGGCGAGCCCGGCCACCGCCGCGAGGCCGTCCCCCGTGGCGGTGGCCAGCGCGAGGTACTGCTCGTCGGTGAGACCGGCCGGGTCCGCCTCGGCCGCCCGCAGCGCCGCGAGGACCTCGGAGTCCGCCCGCTCGGGGGTCAGGGCCGCCGCCCCCAGCTCGGCGGCGCGGGCCCGGATGACGTCCCAGTTGCCGAACGCCTCGCCGATGTCGGACCGGGTGTCCGTGTTGCGGCCCTCGGAGTCGATCGCGGAGTGCAGATCGGTCCGTCCGCTCGAGTCCCAGTCGTCGTCGGGCTCCTGCCAGGGCCGTCCCTGGGGCTGCAGCACCTCGTCGTCGTCCCCCACCGCGGCCAGCCCCGTGACCGGGTCCGCCAGGGCGCGGACGTGGCCCGCCACCCTCGGGTCGATCCACGCGTCGCCCCCTCCGACGTAGCGCGGATGCGCGGTGAGGCGCTCGGTGAGCGTCCACCCGCGCGCGGCGAGATCGGCGGTGAGCTCGTCCAGGTGCGGCCACGGCCGCTCGGGGTTGACGTGGTCGGGGGTCAGCGGCGAGATGCCCCCCAGGTCGTCCACACCGGCGTCGATGAGCGCGAGCACGTCGTCCCGGTCCACGAGGTTGGGCGGCGCCTGTACGGCAACGCGCGGCCCCAGCACGAGGCGCGCCACGGCGATCGCGGCGAGGAACTCATCCCGGTCGGCGTCGTCGGCCGAGCGCATCGCGGTGTCGGGCTTGGCGCGGAAGTTTTGGACGATCACCTCCTGCAGGTGCCCGAACTCGCGCGCGAGCCCGGCCAGCGCCAGCAGGCTCTCGGCGCGCTCGGTGCGGTTCTCCCCGATCCCCACGAGGATCCCCGAGGTGAACGGCACCGCGAGGCGGCCGGCGTCGGTGAGGGTCCGCAGCCGCACGGCCGGGTCCTTGTCGGGGCTGCCGTGGTGGGCGGCGCCCGGGGTGGTGAACAGGCGGGTCGCGGTGGTCTCGAGCATCATGCCCATCGACGGCGCGACGGGCTTGAGACGCGACAGCTCCGCCCAGCTCATGACGCCGGGGTTGAGGTGTGGTAGCAGTCCGGTCTCCTCGAGCACGCGGATCGCCATGGCGCGCACGTAGTCCAGCGTGGAGGAGAAGCCGCGCGACTCGAGCCACTCCCGCGCCTCGGGCCACCGGTCCTCGGGCCGGTCCCCCAGGGTGAACAGCGCCTCCTTGCAGCCGGCCTCCGCGCCGCGGCGGCACAGCTCGACGACCTCGTCGGGGTCGAGGAACATCCCCTCGCCGGCCGCGCGGAGCTTGCCCGGCACGGTGACGAACGTGCAGTAGTGGCATCGGTCGCGGCACAGGCGGGTGAGCGGGACGAAGACCTTGCGCGAGTAGGTCACCACGCCGGCGCGGCCCTCGTCTGCCAGGCGCGCGTCCCGGCGGGCGGCGGCCAGTGCCATCAGGCGGTCCAGGTCCTCGCCCCGCGCGGCCAGCAGCACCGCGGCCTCGGTCACGTCGAGCGTGAGGCCGTCGGAGGCGCGGCGCAGGGCGCGGCGCATGGCCGACGGCGTGGGGTGGGGATCGGCGGGCGGCACGGCGGGATCCATACCCGCGATGATGCCCCACCGCTGTGGCGGCGCGAGCGGAGCGGTGCTCCAACGGTGGTCACGGGCTTACCGGCGCCCCGCTGGCGTTACTGTTGTCGCCATGCCCGATCACGCAGTGCCCCTCCGCACGAACGGGGACCCCCTGGTCTCCTCCGCGGCGCCCGGCCAGGGGGGCGCCCACGCGCTCCGCGAGCCCCGCCCGGCCGATGACGGCGGATCCCCCGACGCCGTTCCGGATGCCGGTGACGCCCTGCTCACCTCCAACCGGGTGCTGGTGACCGCGCCGCGGCACCGTATCGAGAAGCGCACCGCGTTGCTGTTCGTGATCGAGGGGATCTGGTCGTGGGCGGTCCTCGCGGGCCTGCAGGTCGCCTGGTTCTACTGGGGTGACAACGTCATGGGCTTCTGGAACTGGGTCGCCCTGGGCGTGACGGTGCCGTTCGCGTTCATGGGCATCGTCGTGGCCCCGTGGTGGCGCTACCTTGTCGCGCGGTGGGACGTGTCGGACACGGCGGTGTGCTCGCGCCAGGGGTGGTGGACCACCCAGTTCCGCATCGCGCCGCTGGCGCGACTGCAGAGCGTGTACACCACGCGGACGCTGTTCGAGCGGTGGTTCGGTCTCGCGACGGTCAACGCGTCCACCGCCTCCGCGCAGGGGACGGTGCAGATCCGCGGGCTGAACCTCGCGGACGCCGAGGCGCTGGCACAGCACCTCATCGCGATCGCCAACCTGGACGCGGGGGACGGGACGTGACCGCGCCCGGCGCGGGGGGACGACCTGACGGCGACGACGACGAGGGCCGCTCCCCCGTCGACACCGCCACCGCCTCGGAGGCGGGTCCGGCGGAGGAGGTCCTGGCGGCCGACGAACCAGCGGTGGCGGAGAAGGTCGACCCGGAGGCGCCGTGGGAGCGCTTGTCGTGGCGGATGCTGCTCGTCTATCCGCTGGGGATGCTCACCCGGCTCCTGCCGCTGTTCCTCGTCTCCCTGTGGCTCGGCTCCAACCGGGGTAACTACTGGTTCGAGATCGTCATCGTCTCGTTGGTGATCCTCGGTGGCGTGCTGCGGTGGCTCTCGACCAGCTATCAGGTCGGCCGCACGCACATCATCCTGCGCAAGGGCTTCTTCAGCCGCCAGGTGGTCACGGTGGCCCGGCAGCGGGTCCGCAGTGTGGACACCGAATCCGACCTGTTCCACCGGGTCCTGAGGGTCTCGATCGTGGAGGTGGGCACGGGGCGCGCGGACTCGGGTAAGTCCGACGCCGAGCGGTTCCGCCTCGACGCGATTGACACGGCGCTCGTGGAGCCGCTGCGCGACGAGCTGCTCAGGCACCGACGAGCGCTGGACCCCTCCCTCTCCGAGGAGGACGAGGTCCAGTGGGGGTCCAAGTACGGCGAGGACATCGCGCAGTGGAAAGTCACGTGGGCCAGGTTCGCGCCGTTCTCCTTCATCGGGTTCGGCGTCCTGTTCTCCCTGTGGCTCATCACGTGGCAGATGGGCGACATGCACGACCGGATCATGGACCTCGCGGTGGTCGAGGGCACCATCGCCTGGCTGGACTCGCTGGGGCAGCCGTGGGCGTTCGTGGGCAAGGGCGCCGCCATCTGGGCGGTCGCCGGCGTGCTGGCGATCATCACCTACGCGATCCGCTACGGCAAGTACGCGCTCACCGACCACGGCCAGTTGCTCTACGTACAGAACGGCGTCCTGCGCCGTAAGCACCAGGCGCTGGACAAGGCCCGGCTGCGCGGCGTGGAGATGCGCCTGCCGGTGTACCTGCGGATGCTCGGGGGCGGCCGCCTCGAGCCGATCATGACGGGCACGAAGAAGGGCGCCACTGCGTCCACGCTGCTGCCGCAGGCGCCGATCAAGGACGTGCGCCGCGTGGCGATCCGCATTCTCGGGGACCCGACGCCGGTGACCGTGCCGCTGCGGCGTCACCCGTGGAAGGCGGCGCGGCGACGCATCACGCGCGGGCTGCTGCCCTTCTGGATCGTCGCGGGATTGATCGTGCTCGTGCGGATCGACTCCGGCCCGTCCGCCGATATCTGGGTGGAGTGGGGTATCCCGGCCGCGCTCGTGTTCTTCCTGCTGCTCGCGGCGGACCGCGTCCGCATGCTCGGGCACGCACTGCTGCCGGGGATGCTGGTGAGCTCGCACGGGTCGTGGACCGCCAAGCGGACGGTCCTCGAGGCCGACGGGATCATCGGCTGGACGGTCACCCAGTCGGTCTTCCAGCGTTCGGCGGGCGTGGCGACCGTGGCGGCGGCGACCCCGGCCGGCAACGGCGTCTACTCGGTGATGGACATCGACGCCGACGAGGCGTGGACGCTGGCCGAGGTGCTGACGCCGGGTATCACCGATGTCTGGCACCACGACACCGACCCGGGCGTCAGCGTGTCACCGTCGCTGGGGGTCCGACGCGGGTGAGGCCCGCAGGGTGGCCACCCACAGCGGGATGAGGCCGCCGAAGACCAGCAGTGCCAGTCCGCGCAGGCCGACGGGCACCGGCATGTCGCCGCCCGGCCCCAGGTCGAGTGCGACGAGCGTGAGGATCCACACCAGGGCGGGGAACGCCGCGACGATCTTCCGGTCCGACCACGTCGAGGCGACACGCACCAGGAACAGCGACCAGGCGCCCGCCGCCAGCACGCTGACGGGCACCGGCACGGGGCCCAGGTACATCGTCAGCCAGGCCGAGGCCAGCACGCAGCTGGCCGCCGCTCCGATCGCCAGGAGAACCAGGGCGATGCCGAACTCGACCGCCGAGGCGGGCCGAGCCGGGTGGACCTGCTCGGTGGCCGTGGGCACGGCGGCCGCGGCGGTCACGACGCGTCCCCGCGGAGGCCGTCGAACAGGTGGGCCGAGCCGGGCTGGCACCTGACGTAGGGCCCGTCGTCGCCGGTCCGGTCGTGGGCGATGTACCACTCCACCTGCGGGACGGGCTGCAGGACGCCGTTGGTCAAGGCGAGGAACCACGGCTCCCCCTCGGGCCCGGGCACGAGCTCGAGCTGGGTGGCGTGCCCGGTGAGGGCCTCCAGCTTGGCGGCGTAGTCCGCGTCGTCCAGCGGGACGCGGTGGGTGAGGCGCGAGTCCGGCACAGACGGCAGTTCGTCCGGTTCGGCGTGACGGAGGTGGGCGGGCGGCTCGGGGTGCGTGCGGTCGAGCTCGGAGCGCGCGGTGACGGTCCACGCCACCCGGTCGGGCCGGTGGGCGGACTCCTCGATCGCGGCGTGCACCACCTCGTGCGCCCGGATGTGGTCCGGGTGTCCGTACCCGCCACGGGGGTCGTAGGTCACCACGAGGTGGGGCCGGAAGTCGTCGAGGACCGCCACCAGCTCGGCGACGGCCTCGCCACCGGACCGGACGAACGCGCGAGGGTGGTCGGCCGACGGCGTGCCCGCCATCCCCGAGTCCCGCCAGCGGCCGGCCCCGCCGAGGAACCGGGTGCGGTCCACGCCGAGGGCGCGCAGTGCGATCCCGAGTTCCCCGATCCGGTACCCGCCCAGCTGGTCTGCGCGGTCGGCGACGAGCCCGGACAACGCGTCTCCGATGACCTCCCCCTCCTCGCCGAGGGTGCAGGTGATCACGCGGACTTCGGCGCCGGCCGCGACCAGCGCGGCGATCGTGCCACCGGTGGTGATCGCCTCGTCGTCGGGATGAGCGTGCACGAACAGGGCGCGCAGCCCGTCCGCGGCCGGGGTCGCGGGCGTCGGGGTCATCCGGTCCTCCTCCAGGTGGGTGCGGTGTCGAAGACGTCGGTGACCGGCCGCGTGACCTGTGCCCCGCCGTCCGGGTCGGCGCCGGGGTCGGTACCGGGTCCGCTCACGTCGACCCCGTCGGTGGCCAGCAGCAGGGTGGGGCGCACGAGCGGCACCCGCAGCGCCAGGTCGGCGACGCGTTCTCCCGCGGCGACCAGATCGGGTGTGGCCGTCGGCGCCGACGCGTCCCCGCCGGACACGCCCAACGCCCGGTCGAGCACGGGGTCGCAGATCCCGGAGACGTCGGAGGCGCGGGCGGTGGCGTCCCGGCCGATCGTCCGGGGCGGGGTGGTAGGCGTGGTGCTGGTCGCCCCGGCGCTGACACTCGTGTCGGTGGTACGGCGCTGGCGGCTCCGGCCGGTGTCCGGCTCGGGCGGTGACAGGCTCGGCACGGTCGTGCGGGGCCGGGCCGGTGTCGTGGTCGCCTCCTCCGACGCCGCCGAACCGGACGTGGACGCGGACGCCCCCGTTCCCGGTCGGGGGGCGGTCGGCGCACACGCGAAGCGGGAGACCGCGGCGAGCTCTGGCTGCCCGTCGGTGCTCTGCCAGCCGACGACGGCGTCGACCAGACCGTGCGGCAACGCGTCGGCGTACAGGGCCGTCGATTCGAGTTCCCACACCCGGGCGCCGATCCCGGCGCCGCGCAGCTGGTCGGCGACGGAGTACGCGGCGGTCACGGCGCGGTCGTCGGTGGCCTCGACGCCGAGCGTGAGGGAGAGCGGGACCTCGTCGCGCTGCCAGCGCGGACCGGTCAGGGCGAAACCGGCCCCCGTCAGCGCGCGTTCGGTCAGCGCGGGATCGGCGGTCGTGGTCACGGCGGACGCGGCCGGGAACGGGTGGGATGTCACCTCGGGCCGCGCCTCCCCCGTGACGACCCGCCCGATCACCTGCGGGTCGAGAGCGGCGGCGACGGCGCGACGGACCGCGGGTTCGGACACGGTCGGGGCGACGGTGTTGAACGCCAGCTCCAGCTGGGCGGTGCCGGCCAGCTGCGTGCCCGTCACCCCGGGGACGGTCTCGGAGACGTCCCTGGCCACCGGCGTCGCGGAGACCAGGGCCATCGACCCCGGACCGTCACGCAGGGCCGCCCCGAGCTGGCCGGGGCCGGTGGCGCGGCGGACGACGATCTGCTCGATCTCCGGGGCTCCGGCCCAGTAGCGGTCGTTGCGGACGAACTCGATCTCGCCACGGCCGATGTCGGCCGCACGGATCATGAACGGCCCCGCGCTCATGACCGGCAGCGCCTCCATCGAGCCCTGGAAACCGTCGGGGGCGCCCTTGAGGATGTGCGCGGGCAGCAGGTGCTGGAAGAGCGACCGCCAGTGCGCGGGTACGGACTCGAAGACGACGTCGACGACCTTGCCTCCGGCGCCGGAGCGTACGTCGACGATCCGCTCGTAACCGGCGGGGTCGACGACGCCGGGCTGACCGGTCATCTGCCGCCACAGGTACTCGAAGTCCTCGGCCGCCACGGGGACGCCATCGGACCACTGGGCCTGCTGGTCGATGGTGTAACGGATGGTCTCCGGGGCGTCCGGCAGCGGTGTCGCGGACAACAGCAGGTCACGGTTGAGGACGGGCTCGCCGTCGACGCCGGGGACGAACGCGCTGGGGAGCAGCAGCGAGGCGACGAGGTCGGTGTCCACGCCCTGGTCGGCGAGGAGGTGCGGGTTGAAACCCTCCTCGACCCGGTCGAGCGCGAGGAGGATGCCGCCGTCCGTGAGGCTGACAGTGGTGCCGTCGGTGCGGTCGTCACCAACGACCGTCGGGGGTGGGGGGTCGGCGACGCACCCGGCGACGACGACGAGGGCGAGCGCTGCTCCCAGCGCGGCGGATGCCCGCCGGCGCGCCGACGCCCCCTTCGCCGTCACCGGTACCCCGTCAGTTGGCCGAGGCCTTGTCGCGCGACTTGGCCTTGCTGCGGGCCTTGGCCCGCTCGGTCGCGGTGAGCGCGACCTTGCGCACGCGGATCGCGTCCGGGCCTACCTCCACGCACTCGTCGCCGGCGCAGAACTCCATGGCCTCCTCGAGCGAGAGGTTGCGGTGCTTCTGCAGGGTCTCGGTGGCGTCGGAGGTGGCCGACCGCATGTTGGTGAGCTTCTTCTCCTTGGTGATGTTGACGTCCATGTCCTCGGAACGGGGGTTCTCACCCACGACGACGCCCTCGTACACCTCGGAGCCGGGCTCGATGAAGAAGTCGCCGCGGTCGGCCAGGCCGAGCAGCGCGAACGCGGTGGCCTTGCCCGCGCGGTCGGCGACGAGGGAGCCGGTGTGCCGCGAGCGGATCTCCCCCACCCACGGCTCGTAGCCGGCGGAGACGGAGTTGGCGATACCGGAGCCGCGCGTCTCGGTCATGAAGGTGGTGCGGAAGCCGATGAGGCCACGGGCCGGGACGAGGAACTCCATCCGGACCCATCCCGTGCCGTGGTTGCTCATCTTCTCCATGCGGCCCTTGCGTGCGGCCATGAGCTGGGTGACCGCGCCGAGGTATTCCTCGGGCACGTCGATGGTCATGTGCTCCATCGGCTCGTGGACCTTGCCGTCGATACGCTTGGTGACGACCTGCGGCTTACCCACGGTGAGCTCGAAGCCCTCACGACGCATCGTCTCGACGAGGATCGACAGCGCCATCTCACCGCGGCCCTGCACCTCCCAGTCGTCGGGGCGCTCGGTGTCGAGCACCTTGAGGGAGACGTTGCCCACGAGTTCCTGGTCGAGGCGCGCCTTGAACATCCGCGCGGTGAGCTTGGTGCCGCCGTTGCGGCCGGCGAGCGGAGACGTGTTGACGCCGATGGTCATCGAGATGGCGGGCTCGTCCACGGTGATCGCGGGCAGCGCGACCGGGTTCTCCGGGTCGGCGAGGGTGTCGCCGATCATGATGTCGCTGATGCCGGCGACTGCGACGATGTCTCCGGCCACGGCCTCCTCGGTGGGGACCCGCTCGACGCCCTCGGTCGCGAGGAGCTCGGAGATCCGGACCGACTTGATCTCCGTCCCGCCGTCCGGCAGGTGGTGGATCCACGCGACCTGCTGGCCCTTGCGGAGGCGGCCGTTGTGGATGCGGACCAGGCCGATGCGACCGAGGAAGTTGGACGCGTCCAGGTTGGTCACGTGCGCCTGCAGCGGCGCGTCGGCGTCACCGCGGGGAGCGGGGATGACGTCGTAGAGCAGCGTGAAGAAGTCGTCCAGGTTCTCGGCGTCCGGCTCCTGGCCGTTGGCCGGCTGGGTGGTCGAGGCCTTGCCCGCACGTCCGGAGGCGAACACGACCGGCAGCTCGAGGGCGCGCTCGGCGGCGGCCTGGGCGTCGGGGTCCTCGAGATCCGAGGCGAGGTCCAGCAGGAGATCCTGGGCCTCTTCCACGACCTCGTCGATACGGGCATCAGGGCGGTCGGTCTTGTTGACCACGATGATCACCGGCAACGACGCGGCGAGCGCCTTGCGCAGGACGAAGCGGGTCTGGGGCAGGGGCCCCTCGGACGAGTCGATGAGCAGCACGACGCCGTCGACCATCGACAGACCGCGCTCGACCTCGCCGCCGAAGTCGGCGTGGCCGGGGGTGTCGATGATGTTCAGGACGAGGTCGGCACCGCCGGAGCCCGCGCCCGGGCGGCGGACGGCGGTGTTCTTCGCGAGGATCGTGATGCCCTTCTCGCGCTCCAGGTCCCCCGAGTCCATGACGCGGTCCACGAGCTCGGCACGTTCGTCGAATGCGCCCGACTGACGCAGCATCGCGTCGACGAGGGTCGTCTTGCCGTGGTCGACGTGCGCGACGATCGCGACGTTACGGAACTCGGTCTGGGCCATACGCTGGGTTCTCCCTCGGAGGCTTACGGCGCCGAGGCGGCTGGGGTCGCCGCCGGGGCGCGTGGCGTGGGAATCGGCGGGGTCTCCCGCGTGATCCACAAGCGCGTCCGGTCGAGCGCGCGTTGCGTGACCACATTACCCGTTGAGCGGCTTCGGACCGCTATCCCGAGTGCCGGCGGCACCACCCGGGACCCACGATGTTATTTACATCACGTATAACTTCTGTAACATCAGCCCCAGTCAGCTCACCAATCCGGCTCCGCGTGTCCCCGATACGGGGGCGCTGTGAGAACATCGAGCGGTCGCCCGGTCGGCCGCCGACCGGTCCGCCCATCCCTGCCGAAGAATGGACTCGCCAGTGACCCGCCACTCGCTCAGGACCTCGTTCCGGACCATCGGCCTCGGCGCCGCCGCCGCCGTCGTCCTGGGGCTCGCCGCCCCCGCCACCGCCGGTGCGCAGTCACTCGACGAGCTGGGGCGCCCGACCGAGCCCGTTCTCCAGGCGATCGAGAACCTCGCCGCGCAGCAGTGGATCCCCGAGGAGACCCGGGGCACCATCGCCCGTCTCGTCGGCTTCTTCCGCGGCACCGGCGAGCCCGGCACCCCGCTGCCCGAGAACGGCCCGGTCATCGCACAGTTCGCCTACCCGACGCTCATGCAGCAGTGCATCGGCGGCGAGCAGACGGCCGTGGGCGCCGCGACCGCGGTCCCCGGCCCCGCGGACCTCCCGCTGCCCGGCATCGCGCCCGGCCACCTCGGCTTCATCTTCACCGCCCTGGGCACCGAGGGCGTCGCCGCCCAGCAGGCCCAGCCCATGACCGTCGACTGGTTCAACGTCAACAACGGCCGTCGCGGCACGACCGTGCTGGGCTACAACGGCATCAACGAGGGCGGACCGGCCACGATCAACGGGGTCGCGGACACCGGCCCCGGGCAGGTGCTCATGCTCCTGCAGGGCGGGGTCACCACGAACCTCGAGAACGGCGGGACCTCCAACTGCGTCGCCTTCCCCACCGTGGGGACAGCGTTCGTCCCGTGACCGGCGGGGGTGCGGGGCCCGAGCGGCCCGACCACGACCCGGATCCGGCACTGACCGAGGCCCGCCTCGCCCTCGCGGGCGGCGGGCCTCTGGTCGTGTTGACGGGCGCCGGCATGAGCGCGGAGAGCGGTGTGCCCACGTTCCGCGACGCGCAGACCGGGCTGTGGGAACGCTACGACCCCACCGCCCTGGCCACGCCGGAGGCGTGGGCGCGCGACCGCGACACGGTGTGGGCCTGGTACCGCTGGCGCGAGCACCTCGTCTCCCGTGCGCAGCCGAACGCCGGTCACCTCGCGGTGGCCCGGGCGCAGGCCCGGCGCGACGTCACGGTGGTCACCCAGAACGTCGACGATCTGCACGAGCGCGCGGGCTCGCAGCGCGTTCACCACGTCCACGGGAGCCTCTTCGCCCATCGGTGCGACACCTGCGGGACGCCGCTGGACGTCGATCCCCCGCCGGCCGACCCGGTCGACCGGCTCACCCCGCCGGGCTGCGACCGCTGCGACGGTCGGGCCCGGCCCGGGGTCGTGTGGTTCGGGGAGATGCTCCCCCGTGGTCCCTGGGAGGCGGCGGTCGACGCGGTCACCTCGGCCGCGGCGGTCCTCGTCGTCGGCACCTCCGGGCTGGTCCACCCTGCGGCCTCGCTCCCCGACCTCGCCGCCGAGGCCGGCACACCCGTCGTGGAGGTCAATCCCGGCCCCTCAGGCCTGGCACCCGCGGTGACCGTCCACGTCCGGGCCACCGCCGGCGAAGCCGTGCCCGAGATCCTCTCCTGACCCGCCGGAGATGGCGTGGACAGGCCCCGTCGGCCGGACTAGCGTTCCCGGACGCGGGGTCGTGTTCCCGCGCCGTCGCTCTTCCGACCCGGGAGTGCTCTGATCGGAGGTCACCTGAAGTGTCCGACTCATCCACGAGAACGCCGTCCACGACGTCCGTCGTCGCCGCCGAGGTCCTCGGCACCTTCTGGCTCGTCCTGGGAGGCTGCGGCAGCGCGGTGTTCGCCGCCAAGCAGATCGCCTCGGTCGACGACACCAGCTTCCAGGTGGGCATCGGCTACCTCGGCGTCTCCCTGGCCTTCGGCCTCACCGTCCTCACCGGCGCCTACGCACTCGGCCATATCTCCGGCGGGCACTTCAACCCGGCCGTCACGGTCGGTGCCTGCACGGCCGGACGCCTGCCGTGGGCCAAGGCGCCGCTGTACATCGTGAGCCAGGTCGTGGGCGGCCTCGTCGCCGGCGCCGTGATCTTCCTCGTCGCCAGCGGGAAGGACGGCTGGTCCGCGGCCGGCAACATGGCGGCGAACGGCTACGGGGCGAACTCCCCCGACGGCTACGGCCTCCTCTCGGCACTTGTCATCGAGATCGTGCTCACCGCGGTGTTCGTGTGGGTGATCCTCGGCGCCACCGACCACCGCGCCCCCGCCGGGTTCGCCCCCGCCGCGATCGGCCTCACGCTGACGCTGATCCACCTCATCTCGATCCCCGTCACCAACACCTCGGTGAACCCGGCCCGCTCCACCGCCGTCGCGTTCTTCCACGGTGACGGAGCGCCCGGCCAGCTCTGGCTGTTCTGGGTGGCGCCGATCATCGGCGCCCTGATCGCCGGCGCGCTCTACGGCCCGCTCTTCGGCGAGAAGGTCGGGGCCGCGGTCACCGCGCGAAGCAACGCCTGACCCCCACACACACAAGCGTCGGCCCCGTGGGATCGAATCCCACGGGGCCTTTTCGCTTATCGGTCGCCTGCGCCTAGCGACGCGGGTCGTCGCGGTCGCTCCGGCCGAGGAGCTTGTCCACGATGCCGGGTTTCTCGTCCGGATGGCCCGTGCGGTCGGGGTGGGCCGCCCGGTCGGCGCCACGGCCGTCGTGGCCCGAGCCTTCATGATCGTCGGCCATCGCGTGTCGTCCACCGCCGGTCGCCCCGGCGTCCTGACGCACACCGCCGCCCGCCGTCGCGTCGTGGCCGGCGAGATCGGTGCGGTCGTGGTCCAGACCACCGCGGGCCCGGGTGTCACGGTCCATGCCCTGCCGGGCATAGTCCTGCTGTGTGCTTCCCGATTTCTCGTGGCCGTGCTGTGCCCGGCCCTGCTGTGCGTAGTCCTGGCGTGTATCACCGTGGCGGAGATCGTCACCGCCGACCTGGCGGTCCGTCCACCCGGCGTCCTGGTGGCGATCATCGGCACGGTTGGACGCGACCCCGGCGGCGCCCGGACTGACTACTGCGCCACCGGCGCCACCGCCGCGACCGCGGTCGTCGACGCCACGATCATCCAGGGCACGGTCGTCGCGGCCACGGTCGCCGAGGCCCCGTCCGTCATCGCGGTGGTGGTCGTCGTGGCGGCTACCACCGACCACGTCGTCAGCTCGGTTCTTGGGGTCCAGCTGGTCGGCCCGGTTCTCCATCGAACGAACATCGCGTCGCTGATCGTCGAGGGTGGACCGGTGGTCGTTCGCTTCGGCGCGCAGACGATCGGCCTCGGCGGCCTTCGCCTTGGCCTCTTGCTCGGCCGCGCCCGCGCGATGCTCGTGCTCCTCGACGACCGAGCGCTTCTGCTCCAGCTGCGCCTCCCGCTCGCGTGCGTCCCGCCGGAGCTCGGCCGCCTCGGCGAGCTTCTTTTTGTTCCTGCTCTTGACTGCTGCCGCGACGAGCACGACGATCAGGATCACCGCGATGACCGCGATGATGATCCAGATGACGGGATCCATGGGTGCCTCCGTAGTTGGGGTCACTGACGACCGGACCGTAACTCCGGTCACAACGCGGCGCCACCGGATCACTCACGTGCCGCCGCCCCGGCTCCGGCGCCGGAGCCGGGCCAACGCCCACCATGCGTACCCGATGGCGGAGAAGATCACGAGCAGTGCCACCAGGACCATGATCGGCGCGGAGATCGCCACCAGACTCAGACCGAGCGCCGACACGTCCTCGACCGAGGACGGGACGGTCGCGGCGGCACCTGCGGGTCCCGTGTTGGCGACGGTGCGGGCGGCGGCGGACAGCCCCATCCCGGTCAGGGTGACGTTCATCGGCTCATTGTTCCGCGCCGCGACTTCTCGGTGACTAATGCACGGTACGGGGCAGCAGGCCCGCCTCCCTGGCCTCGCGGCTCAACCGCTCGCGGTGGTCCGGGTGCGCGACGTCGATGAGCGCGGCGGCTCGCTGGGATACGGACTTGCCGCGCAACGACGCGATCCCGTACTCGGTCACCACGTTCTCGATGATGTTCTTGTGGGTGGTGACCGGGCTGCCCGGCGTGAGGGAGAGGGTGATGCGGCTGATCCCCTTGGAGGTCTGGGAGGGGGTGACGATGAAACCGTGCCCTCCCGGAGAGAAGGTGCAGCCCCGGGCGAAATCCGCCTGCCCGCCCGCGCCCGACCAGTACCGGCCGGCGATCGTCTCGGAGGCGGCCTGCCCGTAGAGGTCGACTTCGCTCGTGGCGTTGACCGAGTAGAGGTTGTGCTCCTGCCCGATTACCCGCGGGTCGTTGACGATGTCCACGGGCAGCATCGCCACCGACGGGTTGTTGTGCAACCAGTCCATCAGCCGCTGCGACCCCAGGGCGAAGGTCGTGACGTGCTTGAAGGGGCGCCCGGTCTTGCGCGAGCCGTCGATGACGCCCGCCTCGACCAGATCCACGACGCCGTCCGAGAGCGCCTCCGTGTGTATGCCCAGGTGCCGGTGGCCGGTCAACCGCGACAGGACGGCGTTCGGCAGCTTGCCCACGCCGAGCTGTAGGCACGCCCCGTCCGGCACGCGCTCGGCGATGACGTCCGCGATCGCGTGGTCGACCTCGCCCGGCGGCGCGACCTCCACGGTGATCATCGGTGCGTCGTTCCGCGTGACGCCCGCCACCTGGGAGATGTGGATGTGATTCCGTCCGAACGTCCGCGGCATGTGGGCGTTCACCTCGACGAAGAAGGGAATCTGCCCGATGAACGACGCGACGTAGTCGGCGTTGGTGCCCATCGAGAAGAACCCGTGCTCGTCAATCTCCGAGACGGTCGTGATCGCCAGCCCCGGCGGCGAGAACTCGCGCAACGTGGCGGGCACCTGGGCGAAGTCGACCGGGACGAGATCGCAGTGCCCGCGATGGAAGTTCTCCCGTGAGCCGGGCCCCAGGAAGTAGTCGACGTGGCGCAGCCGGCCGGGATACGCCCCCTCCATGAAGGGCAGCGACTCCCACGGGTCCATGTGGTGCACCGTGACGTCCGTCAATCCGTCCGCCCCGGCGTCCAGGGCCCGCAGGAGCGCCGGGGGCGCGGCGTTCTGGATCGGCGAGATGACGTGCATCCCCGGCGTCACGTGGTCGAGGACCGCCTCCGCGGGCAGCTCCTCGTACTCGACCGTCCTCATCGCGGGCACCTGCTCTCGGTGGTCGGGGCCGGCGCGGTGCCGGGGCCCCGGCACCGCCGGTTCTCAGCTCAACGCCGGGACGACCTCTCGCTCGAACAGCTCGAGGCCAGAGGTGTCGGTCGCGATCTCCGGGAAGTAGAAGATGCCGTAGCCCATGCCCAGGTCCCGCAGCGCGGTGAGCTTCTCGACGATCTGCTCGGGCGTCCCGACGCCGGGCAGGCCGCGGTACGCCCCCAGCTGACGATCCGCCTCGTCCACGCCCACGTGACGGGCCATGCGGTCGCGCAGTGACGCCAGCCGGTCGGCGACCTCCTTCTCCGTCTCGCCGATGGCCACGTTGTAGTTGGCCGTCATGGTGATCTCCGACGGGTCGCGGCCCAGGTCCGCGCAGTGTCCCCGCAGGACCTCCGCCTTGTGGGCGAAGCCGTCGGGGGTGCCGTCGAAGTTCGTGTAGTCGGCGTACCGTGCGGCGATCCGCAGGGTCTTGCGCTCTCCCCCGCCCGCGACCCAGACGGGGATGCCGCCCGGCTGCAGCGGCCGCGGCTGCACGATCGCCCCGTCCACGCGGTAGTGCTCGCCCTCCAGCGAGACGACGCCCTGCGACCACGCCTCACGCATGATGCGCACGCCCTCGTCGAGCATCCCCAGACGGTCACCGGCGGACGGGAAGCCGTAGCCGTACGCGCGCCACTCGTGTTCGTACCACCCCGCGCCGATCCCCATCTCGACCCGGCCACCGGAGATGTGGTCGACCGTCGCGGCGATCTTCGCGAGCAGCGCCGGGTTGCGGTACCCGAGACACGTGCACATCTGCCCGAGCCGCACCCGCGAGGTCACCGCGCCGAGCGCCGACATCAGGCTCCACGCCTCGTGGGTCGCCTCGGAGGAGGTCAGGGGCGAGGTGTGCATGTGGTCGTAGACCCAGACCGACTCCCACGGGCCGGCGTCGGCGCGGGCGGCGAGATCGGAGATCACGGGCCAGTGGCGGTCGGCCGGCACGTCGACCAGATCGAGGCGCCAGCCCTGGGGCAGGAAGAGACCGAATCGCATGGCACGAGCGTCGCGCCGCGCCGGCCGTCCCCGGCGGGATCGAGCCGGCAGGTCCCGACCCACCCGGCGTCCGGCCCACGTCAGACGCTGGAGTCCTCGTCGTCGTCGGGCGGATCCAGCTTCCCCGCCTCCAGCGTGAAGCCGGACGGCCGTGCGCCGTCGGGCGCGGAGCCCAACAGCGCCACCCGCACCGTGGACTCGTCGGCGCCCGGCTGCGGCTCCCCGATGCGCGCGTCGGCTGGCACCTCGACCCCGGCGTCGACGATGGCGGTCTCCACCCGCGCCCCGGAACGCACGACGGCGCCGGGCAGGATCACACTGTCGAGGATCCGCGCGCCCTCCTCGACGACGGCTCCGGGTCCGATGACCGAGTGCTCCACGACGCCACCCACGATCGCGCCGTGACCGACCAGCGACGTCGTCACCCGGGCCGCCGGGCCTGTCCTGGCCGGTCCGCTGAACGCCGAGGCGGTCCGCAACGTCCAGCCCGGGACGTCGAGCTCGTGCACGGGGGGCTCGCCGAGCAGATCCATGTGCCCCGCCCAGTAGGACTCGACGGTGCCCACGTCGCGCCAGTACTCGTCGTGCCGCCACTCCCGGGCCCGCCCGGCACCGACCATCGCCGGAAGGACGTTGTCGCCGATGTCGCCCATGTCGGCGTCGCCCCCGTCGTCGCTGTCGGCGGCGGCGTCCGCGTGCGCCTTCTCGAGGTAGCGGATGAGGGCAGCGGTGTCGAAGGCGAAGATCTCCGCGCAGATGAGGTCGGTGGCCGGCTCGTCGGGCTTGTACGCGTAGTCGGTGATCGTGCCGTCGTCCGACACGCGGACCACGCCGTACCGGCCCGCGTCCTCCGGGTCGACGCGGGTGGTGACCATCGTGACCTCGGCGTCGGATTCCAGGTGGTCGCGGACCAGCCGGTCGTAGTCGAGGCGGTACACCGCGTCGGCACTGAGCACGACGGTCACCTCCGGGCCGGCCTCACGCAGCGGCTCGACCTGCTTCCACAGCGCGTCGGCCGTCCCCGAGTGGAACCCGTCGCGGCCGGTGCCCTGCGACGGGTGCAGCACGAGCAGTCCCCCGTCCAGACGATCGAGATCCCACGGGCGGCCGCTGCGCAGGTGTGAGCCAAGCGATACCGGGTGAAACTGCTGGACCACCCAGACGTCTCTCAGCCCCGAGTTGGCCGCGTTGCTCAACGAGAAGTCGATGAGTTGGTACCCGCCGCCGTAGGGCACGGCCGGCTTGGCCCTGTCCCGGGTGAGAGCGCGGAGGCGGGATCCCGCGCCACCAGCGAGGACGATCGTGACCACGGACAACGGTGCCATGTGAGGGCTCCTTTCCGGGCGGGAGGGGAAACCCGACCCCGTCTGAGAACGACACTGTAACCGGAGCGGGAGCGCTCACCCACTGGTCGCCCGCACCGTACCGAGAGGTCAGGCCGTGGACATCGCCATGCCGAACTCGTCCAATCCCTCTTCTCCGTCGAAGTACAGCGCCACGTAGCGCCCGGCGACCTCGGCGACCTGCATCTCCATGTCGTACACCGCTTTGAGGACGTCGGTCCGCATGATCTCGGCCGGAGTGCCGTCGGAGACGATCCGGCCCTCCTTCATGGCGATGATCCGGTCCGAGTAGGCCGCGGCGATATTGATGTCGTGGATGACGAGCACGATGGTCTTGCCCCGGTCCGCGGCGGTGCGCCGCAGCAACCGCATGATCGAGGTGGCGTGCCGTAGATCGAGGTTGTTGAGCGGCTCGTCCAGCAGGACGTAGTCCGTGTCCTGCGCCAGCACCATCGCGATGTGCGCGCGTTGCCGCTGGCCACCGGACAACTCGTCGAGATATCGGTCGGCGAGGTCCTCGAGCTCCATCGCCCCCAGGGCGTAGTCGATGTGCTCGGCGTCGCCCGGGCCGGGCCGACCACCGTTGTGTGGGAACCTGCCGAACCCGACGAGCTCACGCACGGTGAGCCTGATGGACACGGCGTTCTCCTGCCGCAGCACCGCGAGGCGGCGGGCCAGCTCACGCCCCCCGTCGACGGACACGTCGACCCCGTCGACGAGCACTTCTCCGGAATCCGCTGTCTGGAGCCGGCTCATGACTCCCAACAGTGTCGACTTTCCGGCGCCGTTGGGCCCGATGAGAGAGGTGACGCCACCGTGCGCGAAGCACGCCGACACCTCGTGCAGAACCTGCGTGTCGCCGTAGGACGAGCACACCGACCGCGCCTCGATGCCGCAGCCGGCCGACCACCGGCTTTCACCGGATCGGTCGCCGCGGCGTCGGAACGGGAGAAGGGACATGGCGTGCCTCTCTTTCAGCGTGCGCGGTTGGTCAGGAGCAGGAACAGGAACAGCAGGCCACCGGCGAACTCGATGACGATGCTCAGCGCGGACTCGACGCCGAGGGCACCGAGCACCATCTCTCCTCCCGCCAGAGCGATCACGCCCAGCAGCGAGGCCACCGGGAGCGTGAACCGGTGCAGGGTGGTGCCGAGCAGAGCGTAGGCCGCGTTCGCCACGATGAGCCCGAAGAACATCACCGGTCCGATCAACGCGGTCGAGGCCGAGACGAGGAAGGAGACCACCACGAGGACCACGATCGTGACCCTGCGGTGGTTGACGCCCAGCGCGACGGCGGGATCGCGCCCCAGCAGCATCACGTCGAGTCGCCGACCGAGGACCGCCACGACGACGAGCCCCGCCACGACGATGACCCCACAGGCGACCAACACGTCGAGCTGGACGCCGCGGAAGCTCGCGAACATGGCGTCCTGAACCTGCAGGTATGCCGCCGGGTCGAGCAGTCGCTGGAAGAACGTGGAGGCGGAGCGGAAGAAGACGCCGAACACGACACCCACCAGAAGCAGCAGGTGGATGTCAGTTCTCCGGCCCCCGAGGAGCCACAGGTACAAGGAGGTCGACGCGACCACCATGATCGCGGTCTGGCCGAGGAAGCCGGAGAGACCGCCGCTGGTCAGTCCCCCGATGACCGCGGCGTCGCGCGGGACCATGAAGAACACGAGCATCGTCTGGATGAGCAGATACAGCGAGTCGAAGCCCATCAGCGCCGGAGTGAGGATCCGGTTGCCGGTGACGGTCTGGAAGAGCACCGTCGAGACCCCGACCGCGACCGAGACCAGGACGATCGCCACGGCGTGGCGTGTTAGTCGGTCCAGCGAGTAGTTCCAGGCCTTGGACCCCACCGTGGCCGGGAGTCCGGAGAGGACCAGGGCTGCGATCGTCGCGACGGCGACCGCAGCGCAGACGAGCACCACGAGCCAGCGACGGCGACGATCGGCCTCGACTCGCGTCCGTCCGCGCGAGAGGCTCTCCGGCGGGGCTACGAGGATGGCGGCCTCAGGCATTGCGCACTCCTCGCAGCATCATGGTCAGGAAGACGGCGCCGCCGAGTATCCCGACGATCGTGCCCACGGGAACCTCGCCGGCGCCGGGGGCACCGCCGGCGAACACACCGGGGAGCGACCTGCCCACCATGTCGCAGACCAGGACGGTCACCGCCCCGAGGAGCGCCACGAGAGGCAGACCGCGGCGGGCGTCGTCGCCCACCAGCCGTGAGACCACATTGGGGACGACCAGCCCGAGCAGCGGGAGCGCGCCCACGGTGACCACGACGACTGCCGCGACCGCGGCCACGATGGCCATCCCGGCCGCGACGACGGTCTTGTGGTCGAGCCCGAGACCGGTCGAGACGTCCTCTCCCAGCCCCGCGACGGTGAAGCGGTCGGCGGCGATGTAGGCGAGTCCGCCGAGCACCGCCACCAGCCACAGCAACTCGTACCGTCCGGCCAGGACCGCGGAGAAGTCGGCGAGCATCCACGAGTTGAGCATCTGTAGCAAGTCGCGGGACAAGGCGAGGAACGCCGCGACGGCACCTATCACGGACCCGAGCATGATGCCGATGAGCGGCACCACGAAGGAGTCCGATACCGGGACGCGCCGGATACACGCGAGGAAGAGCGCGGTCCCGGCGAGCGCGAACACCATGGCGACCACCATCTTGGCGACGATCGGGGCACCGGGCGCGATGATCGCCACCACCACCAGACCCAGACCGGCCGATTCGACTGTGCCTGCGGTCGACGGCTCCACGAAGCGGTTCCGGGTGAGCAGCTGCATCAGCAGTCCGGCGATCGCCAGCGAGGCCCCCGCGAGGGCGGCCGCCGCCGTGCGCGGGAGACGGGCCTCGACGAGGTAGACGCGGTGCGCCTCGGTGAGCCCACCCGTGAGTGCGTCCCACAGAGTGATATTCGCTGCGCCGACGAACACGCTGGCGACGAGCGAGAGCACGAGCGCAACGACGCCGAGCGCCGGCCACAGCGTTTTACGCTGCGGCC